>NZ_JBBIAM010000175.1:0-15035 GCF_054185185.1 Bradyrhizobium sp. UFLA05-153 | reverse complement strand
GTATATGACATGGATGCGCAATGAGCGCGGTTTTACGCCATCGACGGTGGAGCAGTGGAGACGGATGATCGGTAGGTTCTTACGCTGGTGTGAGGCTTAACACATGCAAGTCGAGCGGGTGTAGCAGTATCAGACAAACCGGCAACTTAGCGACCTTCAGCCTGCGGACGTTGACGCCTATTTCGTTACCCAGGCGACGCGACGATAGTCCCGCGTTTCGGTGGCCAGCACAGCCTCTGCCTTGGAATTTCTGCGCTACGCGGCAAAGCGGAGAATGTGTACGGACCGCTTAGCGCCGCGATTTGCCGGCCTCGGCTCTATCGCGAGGAGTAGCTGCCGTATGCCCCAGATTGGTGCGCCGTGCAGCGCATGTTGGTCAAAGCCGAGACTGACAACCCCCGGGACATCCGTGATCGTGCGATCCTGCCGTTGCTCGCGGTCTACGGGATGCGCAGCGACGAAGTGGCGGCATTGCGCCTCGATCAGATCGACTGGTCCGGTGGGACACTACGGCTTTTCCGCCTGAATCGCCGCCAGCCGCAGATCTACCCGCTGGTCTTCTCTGCGGCTGAGGCGCTCGCCCGCTACGTCGACACGGTGCGGCCGCTATCATCATGCCCGAAGTGTTCCTCTGCATGCACGCGCCCCGTCGACCGTTGAAGGCAGGGAGCATCTATGATGTCGCTCACCGCAGATTTGTTGCGCTTGGAATCGACGCTGCCCGTCGCGGTCGCCATGCGTTGCGCCACGCCTGCGCCTCCCGACTTCTTGCCGAAGGTCTGTCGATAAAGTAGATCGGCGACCATTTGGGACATCGCAGCGCGGTGTCAACCAGCATCTACGCCAAGGTGAACATGCAGTCGCTTCGCGAGCTCGGAGCGTTCGACCTGGGAGACCTCCAATGATGCTGACCCATGTTGTCGACGCCTATCTGGCCAAGCAGAGGTCACTGGGGGCGCGTTTCGAGTCCGCTGAGGTTCTGCTCCGCAGGTTCTGCCGAGCGATGGGCGATCGAGATATCGGCGAAGTCACGCCAGAGGCGGTAGCCGAGTTCCTCCAAGGCAAAGGATCGCTCAGTGCCACCTGGATGCTGCGATATAGCGTCTTGAGCGGCTGTTATAGATTCGCCATCAGTCGCGGGTACGCGGCATCCTCTTCGCTGCCGACAACGATTCCAAAGCTGCCGCGCAACAAACACCCTATGTTTATTCCACGGAAGAACTGCGCGGCCTGTTAGATGCGACCTCGATTCTGAAGGTTGCGCATCGCCCTCACGTGCCAGTCTTGTACCGTACGCTCCTCTTGTTGCTGTACGGAAGCGGCATGCGCATTGGCGAGGCGCTTAGTTTTGTCTTGCAAGACGTGGGTCTGACTGATCAGGTCATCACCGTCCGTGACACAAGTTCTTCAAAACGCTCCTCGTGCCAATCGGACCAAAAGCTCAACCAGGAACTGGCCGAGCACGTCGAGCGCCGTCGCCGGCTCCCTCTGCCGCGCGGGCACGAACCTCCATTATTCACTACGCGCGGCAGTCGACCGTGGCACTATGTGCGGGTCATCTCCTGGTTTCAGCATGTCCGCCGAGCCGCCGGAATCAGTGGCCCTGTCGACGAGCCTCGACTCCACGGCTGCACGATATTCGCCACACAGCCGCGGTGCACCGGGTGATCGCATGGTATCGCTCCGGCCAGGAGGTGCAGCAACTGCTTCCGCAACTCGCAACCGTTCAACCCAGCGCGTTTTGCAGATGACGCCCGATCTCCCGCAGGCGGCCAGCGAGCGCTTTGCTCTGTACGCGATGCAGGCCGACCATGATGGATAAGAGCCTGCTTGGTCCGCGGATCCGGCGGTTCTTGCTGGAACATCTGGTCGCCGATCGCAATCTTTTCCGCAACACCCATACCAGCTACCGCGACAGGCTCAAGTTGTTGCTGCCGTTTGCCAGCAAGCAGGGAGGCTGCGCCATCGATCGCATGACCGTGAAGAGCCGACGCCGCAAGTCGTCCGCAAGTTCCTGGACCACCGATCGCCAGTGCAGCGAGGTCACCCGCAAGCAACGGCTAGCGACCATCCATTCACTGGCGCGCTTTATCGGGACGCATTCGCCGGTTCACCTGGCCTGGTGTTCCGAAATACGGGCAGTGCCGTTCAAGAAGGCGGCCAAGCCGGCGATCGGATACCTCGAAAAGGCCGAGATGGACGCGTTGCTCAAACCAACCTGACAGACGCAGGAGTCTTGGGGTGCGCGACCATGTTCTGTTGCTTTTTCCTATACAGCAGCGGTGCTCGCGCCGATGAGGCGGAAAAATTGACGGTGGGCAATCTCCAGCTAGGTGCGTCCCCCCCCACGCCAGTGCGACCTCACGGCAAGGGAAACAAGGTTAGAATCTGTCCATTGTGGTCAACGACGGCAACCTCGTTGACTCGTCTTGTGGCTGACCGGAACAAAAATGAAGCGGTCTTTTCGGGCGGACGAACCAGCTTTGACGCGCTTCCGAATACACCGTCTCGTGACGCGATATGCCGCTATGGCGGCTGAAACGGTGCCGACGTTGGCGACGACGCGCGTGAGCCCACATACGGTTCGGCACACAACGGCCGTGCACCTACTGCGCGCCGGCGTCGACGTCAACACGATCTGTGCTTGGCTGGGCCAGTGTCATTAGACACCACGCACATCTATGCTGAAGTCGACCTGGAGATGAAAGCAGAGGCGTTAGCCAGGGTCGATATCAGCAGCCTGCCTCGGCACCCCTCTCTCCCGTCGTTGATGGCATTCCTGAAGGCCCTGTAGGCCGAAAGGCCACAATCTTATGTTGCGGAGCGAGCCGAGGAGGTTGGCGAAATCCTTGGCTCACTCCAGCAGCGACAATATAAATCTGGCCGCAACATAACACGAATAGCTGAAGCTGTCGGAGCCGCTGTCACAATACTCCTCCCACAACGACATCAGCGTCACTCCGGGGCGACGGAGCTCGCGGTGGACCGCCGGCAGATTCTGCTGTGGACGCTCGTTGCTGGGCAGATCGGACGGTGGCGGAAAAAGCCGGTTCTCGAGGGAGACATCGTCATCGAACTCCGGCGGCGACGGTCAGGTCATGCCGGCCCGCCTCGCCAAGTTGACAGACTGTGCCCTGGGCCAGGCCGAGGCTGCGGGCAAACGCTCGCTGCGACATGCCGACAGTGTAATGCAGGCGTAAAACTTCGCGAATGTGGCGCATGGATAGTCTCTCTGTCGGCATCTCGGTCCTCTGCTGTTGGGCAAAAGATCAAGCTACCTGGGTTGCAGACTGTCAGCCGTGCGTGCCTCCCGTTGTCCCCGATCACGATCGCTGGAAATAGCGATCACGATCCGCTGGAAACGGCGATCACGATGCTCTGGAATGGGTGATCACGATGGCCTTGGAATCGGTGATCACGATCGTCTGGAGCGCGCACCCATCTGGGGAGGACGGCAACCATCCCATCTCATCTGGCCATCAATACGTGGCGGCTGGGCACAAAGTGTTTCCTCCGAATCGGAAAAACCACCGGCATACCCGGCCGGCCTCGAGCACCAGAAAGCCCTCAAACAGCCAACGCCGCTGGACGGAGCAGGATAGCGCGCGTCGCGACGAACGCGCACGCCGTCGAGCCAATGAGTTTGCAGCTCTCTTCGCTGACCCAGAGTCGCCAGGATAACTCCGCAGACATAGCGGGCACTCGAACTTTAGTCGTACGTTGAACAACGCGTTATTGGCGGTCAGAGCGCGACGACAGCATGAGATTGCTGTCACGCGGCGGAAGCTAGCTTGCACAGGTTGTGTGCTGTGCAGATGATCGCCCATTTGGCCTTCACTTTCTCTATCCCTCGCAACACGAACTGGCGGAACGCTCTGGCCTGTTTGATCTGTCTGAACACCGGTTCGACCACCGCCTTGCGCAATCGATAGCGGCTGCGATGGCCGGCGCGCTTGAGCTTGGCGCTCATCCGGGCGAGGAGCGATCCGGGCTTGAGCGGCCGCTTGGCGGCGGCGGACGTGGCTCCGTGCTTCTGTCCCCCAGTCGCGATGAAGCCGTTGATCCACCGTCGGCCGACGTGCGCCGGCCACGATCATCATGAAGTCGGCACGCTCCACCGCTGCCCTGGCGATGCGCCGCGACGAGTAGATGCCACTCGCGTAGCCATGCAGAAGCATCGCCGTCATCATTCTCGGGTCAAACGGCGGCTGGCCGAGCGCCCTGCTGTAGCTGCCGGAAATCGCCGAAAGATCAAACCCCTCTCGCACCGATAAGCCTCGTCAATTTTCCAGGCTCAAAATTCCTTGCTCATAGCCCCGCAAGGAATCAGACTCGCCCCAACTTGACCAGCGACTACTTGGACAGGCTCCTAGTGGGACGGGACGAGAGAAGCTCCGTCGCGTTTGCCACCGTGGCGTAGTTGTTCCACCATGAGATAATCGCCGGGCTGGGCCGATCTTTCGGCGCGATTGCCCGCGAGCTCAATCCGTACGGCAGCTCTTCGACAAGCGTTAGTCGTTTGGCCGCGTCGGGGCTCCCGATGATCAGCTCAATGCGTATGGTCGCTGTGGCAGACTCGAATTATCTCCGCGTGATTCTGTTGGGGCGAAGCGCGTCCGGAAAGGCTTAGCCCAGTACGGTCTGCCCATTCTTGGCGACCATAGCTTGGCGCTCTCGAACCTGCGCTTCGAACGAAATCGAATTGCCATCCTTCCAGAGATTAACCGTGACGGTCTCACCCGGGAACACCGGGGCAGAAAAGCGGACACGATGCCGATGGAAAGCAGAGGGATCGTAATCGGCATACGTCTGCAGCACGGCCCTGCAGGTCAGTCCATAGGTGCACATGCCATGGAGAATGGGATTTGGAAAACCGGCCCGACGCGCGAATTCCGGATCGCTATGCAAGGGATTTCGATCCCCCGACAGACGATAGATGAGCGCTTGGTCGGGCCGGGTCGGAATATCGATTGATCTGTCCGGCGCTCGCTGGGGTGCTTTGTGCGGCTCGGGCATTCCCTTCGGTGGTCCGCCAAACCCGCCGTCGCCCCTCGCAAACGTCGAAGAAACGATAGTGACGATCTTGTGACCGTCGCCGTCTCTGACGACTACTTCGTCCTGAATGATCGCGCCTTTCTCCTTGCCCTTGTCGTACACGGCGAGCACCCGAGCATCCGCGGTAACGCTGGCCGCGACAGGCACCGGCTTGTGAAATGTGATGTCCCGTTCGCCATCAAGGACCATGACGGAGTTGAGATCAATGACTCCGGGTCGCGCTCCCCAGACGCAGACCGAAGCAAAGGTCGGAACAACCTTCAGCGGCTGGCGTGTTGCAAACGCCTCGTTGACAAACTGCAGCTCCTTTTTGTTCAGAGGATCGGAGCCCATGCCGATACCAAGCGCATAAAGTATCACCTCACGGTCGCTCCACGAATAAGGAGCGGCTTCGGTTTTGAGCTTGAGTACGGCAGAATATTCGATTGGCATGAGCCTTCCCTTGTGGTGCTGCGCCATTGGCGCCAGGCCACCGTAAATAGCGGCAGCGGAGGTCCATCCTCGGTCGGTTTGAAGACGACCGTCCCTTTGGCGGCAAATTTGCTCGTGGTGGTTGGGTCTACCTCATCGTGACATAGCGTTCGAAAATGGCGGGTCGCCAACCGCTGCATGGTTTGCATACGTACCTCATCCCAGACGGTGACGCCTCGCAGAACGGACACAATGCACGAGGTAAGTGGTGCACTTCTGCCTCCAGCGTCTTATCTGAAACTTACCCCGTTCGCGTCGTCACGGAGGCTCGGTTTCCAAGTTGAAGATTGATGCTGCGCACGTTCGCCCGGATGTCAGACCTCGCCCGTGGCGGATGCCAAGCGGCCCTACGGTTCCGTACGCCCGCTGCGGTGCTTTCTCCTTCAATTCACCGGAGAATCTGCGCACTTCCGAAGCTCAAGTCTAGCAATAGCGCGGCAGTGGACTTCATCAGGGCCATCCGCCAGACGCATCGTGCGCACCGACGCATAATCGCGCGCGAGACCTGAGTCCTCGGCGACGCCGGCGCCGCCAAAAGCCTGGATCGCCAGGTCGATGACTTTGAGCGCCATGCGGGGCGCCGCCACCTTAATCATCGCAATCTCAAGCTGAGCGGCCTTGTTACCGACCTTGTCCATCATATCGGCCGCTTTCAGGCACAATAGTCGATTCATTTCGATGTCGATGCGAGCCTCCGCGAGGCGCTGCTCCCAAACCGAGTGCTCGACGATCTTCTTGCCGAAAGCGACTCGTGAATTGAGTCGCTTGACCATCTTCTCCAGCGCTTCCTCGGCCTTGCCGATGGTCCGCATGCAGTGATGAATGCGGCCCGGCCCGAGTCGACCTTGCGCGATCTCAAAACCCTTGCCCTCGCCTAGCAACAGATTGCTCGCGGGAACACGCACATTCCTAAGCAGGATTTCGCCGTGACCCTGCGGTGCATCGTCATAGCCGAATACGGGAAGCATCCTCTCAATCTCGATGCCGGGCGCATCGAGCGGGACCAGGATCTGCGATTGCTGCTGGTGGCGCGGCGCCTTGAGATCGGTCTTGCCCATCACGATTGCAATCTTGCAGCGGGGATCACCCGCGCCCGATGACCACCATTTGCGGCCGTTTATGATGTAATGACCGCCATCCCGCTCGATCCGCGTTTCGATGTTCGTGGCATCCGATGAGGCGACCGCAGGCTCCGTCATTAGGAACGCAGAGCGGATTTCGCCATTCATCAAGGGCTTGAGCCATTGTCGCTTCTGCTCCTTGGTGCCGTAGCGGATCAAAACCTCCATATTGCCAGTGTCGGGTGCGGAGCAGTTGAAAACTTCCGAAGCCCAGCCGATGCGACCCATCTCTTCCGCAAGCCGCGCATACTCCAAATTGCTCAGTCCTGCTCCGCGGAATTCTTCATCATCACACGGTGACGGCGGCAGAAACATGTTCCATAGACCATCGGCGTACGCCTTCCTCTTTAGATCCTCGATCACTGAGATCACCTTCCAACGGTCGCCCTCAGTATCCTGCTGCTTGTAGATGGGCACGGCCGGTCGAACATGCGCGGCCATGAACGACTGCACGCGGTGCAGCCATTCCTTCTGCTTCTCCGACATCGTGAAATCCATGGCACGCTCCTTTTTCTTTCTGGTCGTGAATTGCTCTCCCGACCGATCGCATCGCGACGGCATTCTGGCTCTCGGCGAGAGTCGCGTCATAGCTTGCTACCGCGCGCAATGTGCGCATTGACAAGTGTTCCTTCAAGACGAAGGTTTCGTGCAAACGTCCGGATGCGCAACTCCCAAACTTGGGGGGCACGCCGAGCGATCAGACCTAATTTTCCTTTCTCGCTGCAGCCAAGCCCGCTTTACGCCGATAGCGGGTTTGTGATGTGATACTGCGCGACATCGTAGCGGAGGCCAATGTCTACCTTGCAGGGTGATTTGTCATTTCGGCTCTAAGGACGAGGTGATTGCGTACGCGCACCCTGCCAAGCCTACGCCGCTGTCTGGTTCCAACTCCAGCACTCGACCACGACTCGGTTCATGATCCACATCAGTTTCGAATCGGTCCCGGCGCTTCGCCGCATCCGTAACTGCGAGAGCGATTTTCTCAAATTCATCGCGCGATTGTTCACACGCTGGTCAGCCATGGAGATGTCGAGCTCTATTGGAACTGTATTTCGTGCTCGCGGTGGTATGCGACACCAGGTTACTGAAAACGCCGTTCGAAGGAGATGCGACATGGAAGACGGCGATGGTAATAGCGCATATTGAAGCTCGTCGTGATGGCGCTGACGTAAGCCCCCGCGGAACACTTTCAATTACCCACAAATTCTCCTCCGACCATGGCGCCCAGCGCGATGTCGGTGAGGCGTGACAGCCCGCGCCACATGACGGTATTGCCGGGCGGCGGATCGCTGGCGCGGGCGAGATAACCGCCAAGCCGGGCGATCTTGATCAGATAGTGCGAGAGCGTTTTCTGTCTTGCTTTTGGTTTGTCGTTGGCGAGGCGATCGAGCACACCGATTTCAGTCGCAGTCAACGCGAGGGTTGGTGGCGCGTCTGGGGCGGAACGGTTGAGCATCGTCATCCAGAAGACCCGCCAACTCAGGATGCAAAACAGTGAGATCAGATTGGTCAGACGCTGGGCGGTCCGGAGCTTCGACTCCTCAGCTTTGCAGCCCGATTTGAGGATCTTGTGGAACACCTCGATCTTCCATCTCAAAGCATACCATTCGAGCTTCTCAATGGCGTCGGTGCGGGAACCAACCGGCAGGTCGGTGATCAGCTTCCAATCGATCTTCTTTCTGTTTTTCGGCGTCCCGCGCTCTTCGGCATGGATCACCGTCAGGGTCAGAGCGGGATAGCGCTTCTGCTTTCCGATCGGTGGCAGGATGCGTATCTTGCGATACCGGATCTCAAGAACGGCCTGGTCGGGATCGCCGTTGCTGTCTCTGACTTCGATGCGATGGAGCCCTTTGACGGCGACCTCGTCCATTTCGTCAGCGATCGTGTGATCCCCGTCTCCAGCCAAGCGGTCGACGCAGGTCCTGATCAGGAAATGAGTTCCGATCTCCTGTGCTGCGCAGAAAAGCTCGTAGATGTCACTCTCGCGATCACCGATATGGATGCATCGTCCCGGATGATCCACGAGTTGCGTAGACTGCTTGAGATTTTCCAACCACCGGACGCTTTCCTTTTTCTCGATGGGAATCCGGGTCGGATTGATCTTCTTTTTAAGCGCTGCCGTCCCCTTGAATTTCTTTCGGGTCCAGAACTTAACGGCCGCCAACCCCAGCGGCACACCCTCGATTGTAACCGCGAGGCTCGAATGCATCAGGATGCCGCAAACCGTGTGCGATCTGAGGCGACCCGCCTTATCCCGCCCACTGTTTATGCTCTTGGTGATGCCGATCGCTTCTGACTTCTCGCGTTGATAGCTAAACTCCGTTGTGTCGTGCAGCACAAGAACGAGACCTTCAGCAGCGGCGGTACGATCACGTGTCGATTGGAAATGGCCGGCCAGAATGTCCGCTTCGCTGACCCGGTCATTGGAGAAGAAGCGGTAGGCTGCCTTGGTATTCGCCCAATCCTGGCAGACGAGCGGAATGCTTTGTCCCATGGCGCTTCCAATCTGCGTGAGCAGTTTGCGGAATCTGTCGCCGAGCCGCGCGTCCCTAAACTCGCATCCACTACTCTCTCGATCAATCCAACATTCGCCTTCCAAGGACCGCAAACGGCCTTTTGCCGATCGATCCCTTAATGTCAGCCCCATAGAGCACCCCCTCGCGAATCAGGTGCTCAGCAAGGAATCACAAGTGATTCTTTCGACTCAAGATTTTGCCGATCAGCGGATCAGCCCGAGTGGTCAAAGTTATGGGTAATTGAAAGCCGCGGAACGCCGAGCCATGGCGTGCGAAGCGCGGTAGTTGGAAAGCGAAGCCGGTAGTTCCCCTTCTTTTCCCCTACGCGCCAACAGGCAACTGACAGCGATGGAACGACGAAGGGACCAACGTGGCCAAGCACAAGATGTATTGCCAACCGAAAGTCATCTGCGACCGAGATGGCGCGAAACTGCCAAATACTTGCTTCGCATCAGCTGGCAAAGATCTTTGAAGATGCGAGACATGCGCGGAAATCGCCGCCAAGCGACGAAATAGATGGACCATAGGGTCACTCATGTGCGAAGAGAGAACATTCAATCTCGCAACGCCGTTTGGAGTTCTTGGTGAGTGATTTCGTCGCCCGTGAAGAATCCTGATTTCGATCTTGCGGGTGATGTAGCGGGCCGAGATAGATTCTGAGTATCTTCAAGGCTCGTTTGGCGCGCTTGAACTTGTGTGGATGCCAGCCGTTTTGCAAGGGAAACTTCGAAGTTCATGGCATGTGTTCGAGTGCGGACTTGTGTCCAGGCCTTTAGGGTGCAGCCATTCGCATGCCGCGGCCCGTGTATGGTGATGCGCGGATCAGGTCCGAATCCGTTTGGCGAGCTCATGAGGCTCCCTCGTAACCCTTCCCGGGACAGCACGTTGATCGTCTTCTTCAATGCCTCAAGCCGGCCGATCATCTGGGCAATTTGGTCCGGCAAACCACGGCAGATATCGCGAACCAGATCCGGCAGCTCCATGTTATCGTCCTCGACGATCTCGCTCAGACGCCGCAGGTGGCGAATGCCTTGCGGAGCAATGTCGCCGAACTCATACGAGTATGCGCGTAATGCGTTGATCACTTCGGTGCACTGATTGACCAACTGTTTTCCCGGGTGGGAAAGACGATGGCGCCCTCGGTCTTCGGCGCGACAAAGCGCACAGTCAGACGTAGCGCCGCTTCGACCATCGCTTCAGCATCCGCGGCGTCATTCTTCTGCCCCTTGATGAACGCTTTGACATAGCTAGGGGCAATCATTTCGGCTGGTGACCAAACTCGCGATCCCGGTAAGGGAGCTGCCGCAGGCCTCCATCGCCACGACACAGGTGTTGACTCTCCATGAATTTTTCACCGCGACCAGCGCACCGGTCAGCCTTCGTCGTTCGACGCGCAGATCGGCGAGGCGCTGTTCGTGTGCTACCTCGTTCTTTTGGTCGAACTCTGCCCCATGCCATTTACATCTCCGTCCGCACACAAGACGGTCTCCGCGCCGGTGATGAGGATCGAACCAACTTGCGAATCGTCATCGAATCGTTTGATCAATTTGCACGATGCTGGGGGCAGGGGATTGGAAAAGCGTTCTTCGCCTCCGGCCGATTCAGCGTGACGACGGCATCGGGTCACGGAGTTCCGTCAATAATTTACCTGTTTCTGACTGCTTCCAGGCTCTCGGAGATGCTTATTGCTCCATGTGCGCGGCGAAGCATGCTGCTCATGATGATGATCATACCTTGAGAGAAAGCCTGCGGTGAAACGCTTCATGAACGATGAGCGTCTCCACGCTCTCCTGCACATCGGCATGCAACATCAAAATGCGCAATGGCAACAGCATGATGAGAGGCAACATACGATACGTTTTGGGACGCGGAAAAATCGCGCCCGATACCTCGGTTCTGACCATGTAGGCGGTCCTATCGACGCAGCTTTGGTGACATCAGCTTTTCGACCGGATAAGTCTTCCTATGCCGAAGGTCTTGCAAAGCGTCCATTCCAAGAGCCTCTATCATAGTTTCGGAGGTCCCCGTCAAATGTCCGCAAAGCGGCGACCGCTGTCAATTCACGCGCCCTGTTGTCGTGTTCACCGTGTCCGGTTGAAGACGTCCATGTCCGGAGTCCGACCCCAAGGGGTAAGTATTCCGCCGGTCGGCAGGAAACAGGTAGATTTGCTCTCTTCACGCAAGGCTCGCATAGCAGCCTTTTGCGGCACGCCGATTGCTTGGAACGGAAGATCGGATATCAGAAGGGCGGTCTCGCAGTCCCAGCCGCCCAGGAGTTCAAATGAAGCATCTCGATGTATCCAAATCAATGCCAGCAGCAGAACTGTTGAGTGTGATTCCGCCAGTTGAAGCTGTCCGGAGCGGCGAATCTGATGCGCGAAACAAGACCCTCTTGGCCATTCCGGCATTCCGAGATGTTCCCAAGGACCAGACCCGGGATCTCAGGCTTCCGGAGCGGAACGCGTGCCCGGAATGACGCAACGAAAGCACGTCAATGTCTAAACGCCTAATGGACCTGCTTGCCATCCTTGACCTCGAACCGATCGAAACGAACCTGTTTAGCGGTAGTAGCCCGAAGAGCTGGCAATGGGTGTTTGGCGGGCAGGTGATCGGGCAGGCGATGGTGGCGGCTTGCCGCACGGTGGCGGGCCGACTACCGCACTCGCTGCATTGCTATTTCATTCTGCCCGGCGATCCACAGGTGCCGATCATTTACCAGGTCGAGCGGTTGCGCGACGGCAAGAGCTACTCGGCCCGGCGCGTTATCGCGATCCAGCACGGCAACCCGATCTTCTCGATCATGGTGTCGTTTCACGCCGAAGAGCAGGGCACGTTCGACCACCAGGAGAAGATGCCCGACCTCCTGCCGCCGGAAAAGCTCACCGCAGAGGAATTCTCCAAGCAGTCGACGTTTCCCGAGATGCCGGAATTCATCCACCGCTATTACGAATCCGATCGGCCGATCGAATTCCGGCCGGTGGAGATCGGCCGCTATTTCGGTCAGAAGATCGATAACGGCCGCATTCATAACTGGATCAAGACGGCTGCAAAGCTGCCGGACGATCCAGCACTTCATAGGTGCGCGCTGGCCTATGCCTCGGATTTCTCGCTGCTGGACGCGGTAATGGCCCGCTATGGCCGCAGCCTGTTCGACGAGCGAACAATAACGGCTAGCCTCGATCACGCGATGTGGTTTCACCGCCCGTTCCGCGCCGACGAATGGCTGCTCTACGCCCAGGAGTCGCCGAGCGCGCAAGGCGGACGCGGCTTCACGCGCGGCCTGATCTTCAAGCCGGACGGCACGCTGGTGGCGTCCGTCGCCCAGGAAGGCTCGTTGCGGGAGAGACGCTGAGACTTGACGTACCTATGAACGAGATTCGTCGATCAGCTCGGTGCAACATCTGCCAGCGCAACAACCAGCGAAACGCCCAAGCAATCGGAACGAGAAAAGCGCTGGCGATCAACGCGACGATCATGCGCCAGAGATACTTGAGGTGGGAATTGAAGACGACGGCCGCCGCGTGCTCTGGATGTTGCGCAAGATCCGGCGGATTTGCGCGGTGTAGAGCAGGGGCGGACCAGTAATCGTGATGACAGAAAGCACGCCGTAGATACTCGAGCCGAGATAGTCCCAAAATGAGCGCGAAAAAGCTCAAGCCAAGCAGCGGCACATCGAGCCGGTGGTCACCACGAATAACGTTACCGTCGACGTGGTAGACTTAAAGCAGCGGAGATTGCTGCAGCTTTAGGCGATCCGAGAGGTAGCCCGAATGCGCAGAGCCCGCAGAAATTCATCGAATTCGCCACCCGTGCCGACCGCTAGGCGGCCTTCGCCCAGCTAATTCCTTAACATTTGATGGAGTCACCATACCAGATGCCCGTTCTTGAGAAGCAGGAATTCCTTGCTCGTCTCGACGCAACCTGCCGCCAACTGAAAACTTGGGACGCGCCTGACGACTAGGCGCGTTAACGCGCAACCTCGACGTGGCGCTCATCTTCAGCCCATCCAACCAATACTATCTGACCGGCTACTGCGCATAATCCTTCTACCATTCCTCCGGTAGTGATCGTTCCCGCCGATGGTTCGCAGCCGACCCTCATTACGCGGGCCGTGGATGCGATCACGGCGACTCACACCGCCTATCTCGAGGAGGCCCAGGTCGTCGGCCTGCCCGAGACGTTCGTGGGCGTTGTCGGCCTCTAGGCGTCGTGGGAGGTGTCGCCTCGATCGGCAGGGTGAAACCGCGTGCTGATGCGCGGGCTAGCACAATTGAGCGCTGAACGTCGGACCAGACGAATTCATTGTGTAACCATTAGTCAAGCTTTGCGTTACGCGGAAGGAATTCTCAGAAGGAACCCATGCGTGAAATATGGGCCGTTTTGTTGTTATGTGTGCGAGTTGGGGTGGCATGGAGAGCTTATAGCGGTTGACGAGAAAACTTTCTCGTTTCTTCAAGGGATATGGTTTGTGAGTTCGGAGTCCGTTCCGCTCCACGACCAATATTAGTACGGCCTAAGGCCTATGCGAGAGGCACTCCTCGTATCTCGGACGCATGGCTGCATTGGCGCGCTGGAGACACGAACGACATCTTCAATAAGCCATACCATTCTCTGTCTCTCATTTTGGCAAGCCGTCAAGTGATTACCGTTTCGCTTTCTAATCTTAGTCCAAGAGATGTGCAATCTCGCCTGCATAAAGCAGGTTACGGATCGCCGCATATTTGCGTGCATCCGTAACAAACGCCATCGTGCTCCCGTCCTGACTATGCTCGACCCTGTCACGCGTTGGAGCTGCGCGACAAGTCAAGTATCG
Organism: Bradyrhizobium sp. UFLA05-153; assembly: GCF_054185185.1. Classification (NCBI taxonomy): domain Bacteria; kingdom Pseudomonadati; phylum Pseudomonadota; class Alphaproteobacteria; order Hyphomicrobiales; family Nitrobacteraceae; genus Bradyrhizobium; species Bradyrhizobium sp. UFLA05-153. The sequence goes on along the minus strand of NZ_JBBIAM010000175.1, from coordinate 1,059 downwards.
CGATCTCCGGCCACCTAACACCTTGCTCGAGCCGCCACCGAGACGGCGAGGAAAGGCCGCCCGGCTCTCACCTCTCCGCGCCGTCCGACGATAGGAAGGAAATACCGCTGTCCACGATCAGTGGTGAGCTACGCATCGAACAATGCGAGCAGCGGAGTAGGAATGGAGGAAAACGGGTGGAACTGGCGATCACGGACGCCCTTTACGAATCTACTACCCGATTTAGCAGCTGCCCAAGCGACGAAGCCAGTAGTTTAGTTCGTTTGAAGCGCGGCGGCGATGGAGCAACGCACATGATTTGTACCGAACGTCCAGTGCGGTCCGATGTCGCCAAGCCGCCCTGTTGTGCCAGCCCGTGTGAGCGGCGGATGGACCGTTGGCAGATAGGAATGGAGAATGGAATGCAACAGCCGATTGCGTCTGTGATGGAGGCGGCCCGAAGCGGAATGGATCGCGCTTGACGTCGTGGTTGAACCCGAGGCGGAGAAGACTGTCATCGTGCGTCACGTCCCCCCAACGCTCGCGACGGGATCTAGCGTGATCTTGCCGGTGTTTGGGCATTGTGCCGCGCAAGGACTATGCCTGTATCCGCGGTCGATGATCGGAGGACTATTACACCTCCTTTACCGGGGCGTGACCGATCAGCGAATTCGACGGCGTGGGGCTGGAGCGTTACATACGGCTCGGCTTCCGCAGGGAAGTGAGGCCTGCGCCGACTGTTCCGAGCGCGAAGAGTATTGGAGGAGTTGCGCAGCTCTATGCCAACGGCATGGTCCGCATGGATCGCCTCGGCGTTCGAGATCGAAAACTTCATCGATCTCGCGGACTGGCAAGCAGCGCCGCGTTATTGGTGGCCGCAAGTTCGCATCGCGCGGCCGATGATGTTCCAGGGCATCAGCGTGGCTAAAAAAAATGGAGCCCTCAATGGGAGTGTTATCGCATCTACGGGTCGTGGAGATAGGTAGCTCGGCCGCAACCAGCTATTGTGCACGGTTGTTTGCGGATTTCGGTGCCGATGTTCAAAAGGTCGAGCCGCGAGCAGGCGATCCACTTCGCCGC
>NZ_JBBIAM010000174.1:0-15008 GCF_054185185.1 Bradyrhizobium sp. UFLA05-153 | reverse complement strand
CATCTGGTCTCTCCTTGGAACACTGAAGCTTCGCAACCTCAGCTTCCTCGGTTCAGACCAGATGGACAACCTCCTGACAGGCCACACCTAGGGCGCGGACGGCGGCGAAAGGCCGCCGCGCTTTCGCGTTCGTTATGCACCTTGGAACCGAAACTTTTTTAACATAGGTGAATTGCCAATGGGGGCTCGCGAGTGGTGTGAGGGCGAGCCATGCAGTTCCTGTCGCCGGGTGACGTGTTTCTGATGTCGATGATCACCGGTCTCGTTTTCCTGGTCGAGGTCGGCTTTTTCATCCTGTTTGGCATCATTTGACGCCAGTTCGAAAACTGTTCCGAAGAATGGAACAGCCGACCTCCGAGATCGTTCAATTGCGGCTGGAGGATCTCCACCATGCGCGTAATCGATTGCGTGCCGCCTCGCAGTCCGACTGAGCCTCGCAGCCGCATCGTGGACGAGCACATCGCCCTGTCGCTCGAGCAGTTGCGCATCTCGTTGGACCTCCTGAAGCACAAAGTGCCGAGGACATGGGGGTGGATCGACTATCGTGCCTATGTGATGGAGCCTGGCGAACATATCGCCGGCCGCATCGATCTCACATGCGCAGATGACGCAACCGCGAAATTGAGAGCGGAGCTATTGGCAGATCACGAGGTGATAGAGCTTTGGCAGGGTTTTCGACGCGTCGCTCGCTTTGAGCCCACGCAAATCGCGCACGAGCTTGAGGCGATATGAAGAATCCTTCGCCCGGAATGCGCAGGGCACTGCGTCAGGCTCAGCTCTACGGGCATCTGATCGTCCGAAATGACAGGCTGTATCACCCCGGAGGCAACCATCCGATTTGCTCCATTCAGACCGCGCGGGAGATGGTCAGGTCCGGGTGGATGAGGAAGCGAGACGACGAATACGAGATCACACAAGACGGACAGCTCGCCGTCGAAAGTGAAAGCTTGCATTGACGCGCGAGCCCCAGGCCAGTCCTACCCGTCCGGCGGAGGCTGCGATCCGCGCCTCAGGCGCCAAGCACGTCGGAGAGCCGCGGCTCGTCAGCGGCCGGCTCTTTCAGAAACAGCTCGGCCTCGATTTCCGTGAGATGTGAGAGCATCAGCTCGCGTGCCCGCGACTTGTCCTGCCTGCGGATCGCAGTGACGATCTCGGCATGATGGCTGGTGCCGCAGGCGGGTGTGTCGTGGCGGCGATAGAGCAGGATGATCAGCGAGGAGCGCGCGATCAGCTCCTTGAGAAAACCGGCAAAGATGCTGTGACCCGACATCTCGGCGACCAGCCGGTGAAACTCGCCGGACAGCCGGATCGAGGCCCTGGCGTCGCCGCGGGTCTCTGCCGCATGCTCTTCGGCGAGATGTTGCTGCAGGCGCTCGAGCCAATCCGGCGACACTGCGTCGATGGCGTGATCGACGATCGACGGCTCGATCAGCCGCCGCGCCTCGAACACCTCGCGCGCATCGGCCGGCGTCGGCCGCGCAACGAAAGCGCCGCGATTCTTCTCGATGCTGACGATCCCCTCATGCGCGAGCTGGTGGAGTGCGGTGCGGACCAGGGTGCGGCTCGCGCCGTAGATCTCACCGATTTCGTCCTCGCCGAGCTTCGTCCCCGGCAGCAGCCGGTGCTCGAGAATCGCAGTCGTCACACCCTCCCGGATACGGCTGACGCGGTCGCTGCCATTGTCGGCAGCGAGCGACGTGTCAGACTTCGGTTGAGCTTTGGCGGCCATGGACTTTGGCTCGTTGGATGTGGGCTCGTTGATTTGGGGCTCGATCGTCAAAGCAGGCTCCAAAGGTTAGTCGACCAGCCGTATCCAATGACAGGCGAAACTTTATACAATCCCTGACCATTTTGTGTGCATAATGCTCCATGGCGGCCACCGCCGCGACGCCCGGATTTGCCGTCTCCGGGCTAACGATCTGACATTGCTACGCAGTTCCGAAAAAATGCCGCGGACTTCCGCTTGGCACGGGCCTTGCCGAGGAAAGCGGTAAATCGCTCTTTCCCTGGGAGCCCCATGGCCCTTCCCGCCGCCCTCGAACTGGTCTCGGTCACCAAGCGCTATGACACGACGCTGGCGGTCGACAGCGTCAATCTCAAGATCCCGGCCGGCACCTATTGCTGCCTGCTCGGCCCCTCCGGCTGCGGCAAGACGTCGACGCTGCGCATGATCGCCGGCCACGAGGCGGTCAGCGCGGGCGACATCATCCTCGGCCCCCACAACGTCACCGGCCTGCCGCCAGCCAAGCGCGGCACCGCGATGATGTTCCAGTCCTACGCGCTGTTTCCGCACCTCACCGTGATCGACAACGTCGCCTTCGCGCTGAAGATGCGAGGCATCGATCGGGCGACGCGCTACAAGCGCGCCGGCGAGCTGCTCGAACTGGTGGCAATGACGCCCTATGCCGGGCGCCTGCCGGCGCAGCTCTCCGGCGGCCAGCAGCAGCGCGTGGCGCTGGCTCGCGCTCTGATCACCGAGCCGCAAATCCTGCTGCTCGACGAGCCGCTCTCCGCGCTCGACCCGTTCCTGCGGGTCAGGATGCGCGGGGAGTTGAAGCGGCTGCAGCGCGAGCTCGGCATCAGCTTCATCCAGGTCACGCACGGCCAGGAGGAAGCGATGGCGCTCGCCGACCACATCGTGGTGATGAACCAGGGACGCATCGAGCAGCAGGGCAGCGCCCGCGACATCTTCCATCATCCGCGCACCGAGTTCGTCGCGCGCTTCATCGGCGGACACAACGTGCTCTCCGATGCCGGCCAGATGATCGCGGTGGCCGCCGATCAGCTCGGCATCAAGCCGATCGCGGATGGCGCCTTCGGCGCGCCGGCGTTTTTGACGGAAACCGAGTACCAGGGCTCCTATGTCGCCGTCTCGCTCACGCTCGACGACGGGACCGCCCTGTTCTCCCACGTTCCCGAGGCCACCTTCGACGCCCACCCCTTCCGTCCGGGTGATCGCGTGCTGGCCACCTGGGATCCCGCCAAGGCGCAGCGTCTGCAATAGCGCCATCCAGTCCAGAAAATGCGCAACACAGAGGAGTGACTGATATGACAGAGACGACGAGGAAGACCGGCGTCAGCCGCCGCACATTGTTGAAGGGGACCGCGGGCCTCGCCGGTTTCGCCGCCGGCTCCGGCGCCATCACCGGCTTTCCCTACGTGATGTCGGCCGAGCCGAAAGTGCTGCGCTATCTCGGCACCGCCGTGAACGAGGGCGATGACATCTCGAAGCAGTGCCTGAAGGACACCGGCATCAAGATCGAATACATCACCGCGACGACCGACGACGTCACCAAGCGCGTGATGACCCAGCCGAACTCCTTCGACGTGCTCGACACCGAGTATTTCTCGCTGAAGAAGCTCGTGCCGTCCGGCAACATCCTTGCCCTCGACGCCAAGAAGATCAAGGAATTCGACAACATCACGCCCGTCTTCACCAAGGGCGAGACGCCCGGCGGCAAGAAGATCGGCAATCAGGGCACCGCACCCTGGAAGGTGCTCTATCTCGAAGGCAAGGACTCCAAGACCTTCGCCAAGTCGGCGACCGAATTCGTGACGCTGATCCCGACCGTCTACAATGCCGACACGCTCGGCATCCGCCCCGATCTCATCAAGCGGCCGATCAGCTCCTGGGCCGAGCTGCTCAATCCCGAGTTCAAGGGCAAGGCCTCGATCCTCAACATTCCCTCGATCGGCATCATGGATGCGGCGATGGTCGTGGAAGCCACCGGCAAGTACAAATATGCCGACAAGGGCAACATGACCAAGGAAGAGATCGATCTCACCATGAAGGTGATGACCGAAGCCAAGAAGGCCGGTCAGTTCCGCGCCTTCTGGAAGGACTTCAACGAGAGCGTCAACCTGATGGCCTCGGGCGAAACCGTCATCCAGTCGATGTGGTCGCCGGCGGTCACCAAGGTGCGCTCGATGGGTATCCCCTGCACCTTCCAGCCGCTGAAGGAAGGCTACCGCTCCTGGGCCTCGGGCTTCTGCGTCTCCAAGGGCGTGTCGGGTGCGAAGCTCGATTGGGCCTACGAGTTCGTCAACTGGTTCCTGTCCGGCTACGCCGGCGCGTACCTCAACCGCCAGGGCTACTACTCGGCGGTGCTCTCGACCGCGAAGGCGCACATGGAGCCTTACGAGTGGGCCTACTGGATGGAAGGCAAGCCCGCCGAGAAGGACATCAAGGCGCCCGACGGCTCGCTGCTCGAGAAGGCCGGTGCAGTGCGCGACGGCGGCTCGTACGAGGACCGCATGGGCGGCGTCGCCTGCTGGAACGCGGTCATGGACGAGAACGACTACATGGTCCGCAAGTGGAACGAGTTCATCGCAGCGTGATGGACACGTCCGACGAGCTCCTGCAACAGGCACCCCCGGGCCTCGCCCGGGGATTGGGACAGACGCGCCAGAAAGCGGTGCGTCTGTCGCCCTCCTTCATCTCCTGGCTCCAGGCCGGGCCGATGATGCTCGTCTTCCTCGCCTTCTTCCTGATCCCGCTGGTGTTCGTGGTCATCGTCTCGTTCTGGGATTACAACGAATACCAGTTGCTGCCGACCTTCTCCGGGCGCGGCTACACCGACACGTTCGAAGGCTGCATCGCGCAGCTCCCCGATCTCTGCACGATCGGCAAGACCTATGTGAAGACTTTGAAGCTGTGCTTCATGGTCTGGGCGATCACCCTGTTCATCGGCTTCTGGGTCGCCTACTTCCTCGCCTTCCACATCAGATCCAAAACCTGGCAGATGGGCCTGTCGCTGCTCTGCACGATACCGTTCTGGACTTCGAACGTGATCCGCATGATCGCCTGGATTCCGCTGCTCGGCCGCAACGGCCTCGTCAATTCGGGGCTGCTCAAGATCGGCGTGATCGACCAGCCGGTCGAATGGCTGCTTTATTCCGAATTCTCCGTGGTGCTGGCGCTGGTGCACCTCTTTACGTTCTTCATGGTGGTGCCGATCTTCAACTCGATGGTGCGCATCGACAAGTCGCTGATCGAGGCCGCCTATGACGCCGGCGCCACCGGGTTCCAGACCCTCGTCAACGTCATCATTCCCCTGGCAAAGCCCGGCATCGTGATCGGCTCGATCTTCGTCATCACCATCGTGATGGGCGATTTCATCACCATCGGCGTGATGGGCGGCCAGCAGATCGCCGCCGCCGGCAAGATCATCGAGACCCGGCTCAACGCGCTGCAATTCCCGGCGGCCGCGGCGAACGCCGTGATCCTGCTCGCGATCACCTTCCTGATCATCACCATGATGTCGCGCATCGTCGACATCAGGAAGGAGCTGTGATGCGAGATGGACGCCCGCGCAGCTTCTATGTGCTCGCCGTGTTCTTCGCGGCCTATGTGCTGTTCCTCTACGGCCCGATGATCGCGATCTACATCCTGTCGTTCCAGGGGCCGCAGGGCGGCCTCACCTTCCCGATGAACGGGGTCTCGACCTACTGGCTGTCGAAGCTGTTCCAGGGCACCGGCATCGTCGATCTCGGTGCCGCCTTCCGCCGCTCGCTGCTGCTCGGGCTCGTCGTGATGGCGATCACCGTCGTGCTGTCGGTTGCCGCCGGGATGGCCTTCCGCCGCAAGTTCAAGGCGCAGAGCATCCTGTTCTATTCGGCGATCGCGAGCCTCATCGTTCCCTCCATCATCACCTCGCTCGGCATCTCCCTGGAATTCCGCATCATCGACGACCTCATTAAGGCGCACTGGAACGAGAATTTCGAGACCTCGATGGGCCTGCTCACCTCGGGCTTAGGCGCGCATCTGACCTGGACGCTGCCGTTCGGCCTGCTCATCATGTTCGCGATCTTCAACCGCTTCGACCCCAGGCTCGAGGAAGCCGCGCGCGATCTCGGGGCAACGCCCTGGCAGACCTTCCGTCACGTCGTGCTGCCGATCATCCTGCCCTCGGTGATCGGCATCGGGCTGTTCGGCTTCACGCTGTCCTGGGACGAGCTCGCCCGCTCAAGCCAGGCGATCGGTTCGGTGAACACGCTGCCGCTGGATCTCCAGGGCCTCACCACCACGGTGACCAAGCCCGACATCTACGCGCTCGGCACCATCATCTCCGCTGTATCCTTCGCGGTGATCACCCTTTCGCTCGGTGCCATCCACGTGCTGAACAAGCGGCAGGCCGCAAAGGGCTCGGATGCCGGCAAGGGGCTGGTGTGACCTGATGCGGCTCCACATCGTCAATCCCAACACCACGGCTGCGATGACGGCGAAGATCGCCGCGGCAGCGCGTGCCGTCGCCTTGCCGGACACATTGATCGATGCCCGCCAGCCCACGATGGGCCCGGTCTCGATTGAGGGCTTCTACGACGAGGCCTTTGCGGTGCCCGGCATGCTCGGCTGCATCCGCGACGCCGACCGCGATGGCGCGGACGCCCACATCATCGCCTGTTTCGACGACACCGGCCTCGATGCGGCGCGTGCGATCGCAAAGGCACCGGTGATCGGCATCGGCGAAGCCGCCTTCCATATGGCGAGCCTGATTGCGGTGCGCTTCTCGGTGGTGACGACACTCGGTGTCTCCATCGTGCCGATCGAGCATAATTTGCGGAAATACGGCCTCGCCGAGCGCTGCGCGCGCGTCCGCGCCGCCGAGGTCCCCGTGCTCGCGCTCGAGGAGCGCAATGCCGATGCGCTCGGCAAGATCTCCAGCGAGATCACGGCCGCGATCCGCGAGGACCGCACGGAAGCCATCGTGCTCGGCTGCGCCGGCATGGCCGACCTCGCCGGCGAGTTCGCGACCAAGCACGGCCTCCCCGTCGTCGACGGCGTCGCCGCCGCGGTGCCGCTCGCCGAGGCTCTGGTGCGACTCGGGCTGACGACGTCGCGACTCGGGCCCTATGCGGCGCCGCGGGCGAAGACGTATTCGGGGCCATTTGGCGGCTTTCAGCCCTGAATCCCGTGGCCCAAGCGGCCTTCTGCGGCCGCAACGGCCCTTTTTCAGCCCTCAGCCTCTTTTTGGTCCCATTTCCTGCCGAAACGTAACGTTTTCGGGACGCCCCGGCGGCCGTTGCCGCTGGTCTTCGCCACTTCAGTTCATTTTTTGGGCTTTGTCAGCGATGATCGATCTCGCACCGCGCGATACGCGAACCAGCGCCTTCACCCGCCTCGGCAGCCAGCCGATCGCGCTCGCGGCTGCGACCTTGCTCCTGCTCATCACCGGGGTCACCTCGATCGCGATCTGGCGCGTCTATACCGGCACAGCCCCGGAGTCCGACCGGGTGGTCACCGCCCGGCTGCTGCAGGCCCGCACCGCGCAGGCCTCCGAGCAGCTCGTGGAGAAAACCAAGGGGCTGGAAGCCACCCAGCAGGAATCGATCGACCAGCTTCAGGTGGTGCAGGACCAGCTTTCGACGGTCAAACGCCTGCTCGCCTCGCAGCAGGCCGACACCAAGCGCCTGTCGGAGCAGGTCGCGACCCTGACCGAATCCATCGACGGGCTCAAACAGTCCTACGCCAGCGCGCAGGCCGCGGAGACCGAGACGCCGTCGGTTACCCGCCGGAAGCCGGCCCGCCGCCACGCCAGCCTGCGCAGGCGAAGCAAATCGCGAAGCTGATCCGGCCGGCAGCGATTCGTTCCCGCCTGACGCGCCAAAATTTTGTGGCATGTGAACTAGATCACATTCCCCCGTATGATTCCGCGCCATGCTCCCGGTTACCGGATGGCGTGAGCCAATTTCAATATCCGGGGCTGGCAAGGTCGTTGGCGGTATATTGCGTCAACGGCCTTGTTTTTTGCGGCTGCTTTTCAAGCACTTAAGGGATCGGCCTCCCTCCCGGCTCAGCAGCCGCGGCAGATGCTCTTCACCGTCTTGTCCATCTGCTTGTTCTCCGCATCGACCGCCGAGTCGACTGACTTGTCTCCACCGGATCCCATACCGACGGTCCCGCCGGAGGACTGTGCGGTGCCCAGGCTGTTCGTCCCCCGCGGCAGAGTGGCCTGCCCCGTCGACCCGGCGCTGCCGGGACCGGTAGCGGACGTTCCCGCCGCCGTACCTGAAGTCACGGAGCCACTCCCCGTCGCACCGGACGTTGCGCTGCTGCTGCTGCTTCCGCCCGTGCCGCCTCCACTCGTTTGCGCGAATGACGTCGTCGGCATCGCAAGGACCGCCAGACCAAGGACCGATGCAGCTATCGATGCCGAAACTGTTGCAGGCAATCTCATCATCGGAAACTCTCCCTTTCGAGCACCAACGATGGGCGCAGGGGCGCGTTCCGGAACATTTCCGTCACGTACGATTTGAAAAGGGAGGCAGCGACGATCATGCGCAAGCTGATCGCATTCGACGAGGACACGTTCGGCAAGCTCAAGCAGCTTGCGCGCGATCGCATGGAGACCCTTCAGGATCTGGCGGACGAGGCCTTCGCAGACCTCCTGGAAAAGCACGGCATACCGGCCGACCTGAAGGACGCACTGCGCAAGAGTGCCAAGCTCGATCAGGCAAACGCCCAGCGGACCGCGCGTTCAAGAGCCGGAAAGGCAAAATGATGACGACGGATCCTGATCCCTTCGCCGAAGGCGAGCGCGCCGCGCGCGAGAACATCCCCGCCGAGGCCAATCCCTATCAGGACGGCAGTGACGAACATGCGCTGTGGGCCGCGGGTCATGAGAAGATCGCCGGATCCCGCGAGGCCCGGGAATCCGAAGGAAGCTGACGAGCGACGTCAGCCGATCCGCTTCAAGCCTTTCTTGAAGCGCGGGCCGTTGGCGACGTAGAACTTCGCCGCGCTGCCCATCCTTGAGACTTGCGCATCGTCGAGCGTGCGGATCACGCGCGCCGGCGAGCCGATGATCAGCGAGCGTTCGGGAAATTCCTTGCCCTCGGTGATGACGGAGCCGGCGCCGACGATGCTGTTGCGACCGATCTTCGCGCCGTTCATCACGATCGCGCCCATGCCGACGAGCGCGCCGTCCTCGACGGTGCAGCCGTGCAGGATGACGTTGTGTCCCACGGTGCAGTTTTTACCGACGACGAGGGGAAAGCCGAGATCGGTGTGGCAGGTCGAGCCATCCTGCACGTTGGAGCCCTCGCCGATCTCGATCCACTCGTTGTCGCCGCGCAGCACCGCGCCGAACCAGACGCTGGCGCCGGGCTTGAGGCGCACGCGACCGATCACGGTTGCGGTGTCGGCGATGAAGTAGTTGCCGTCGGCGGGAAGGTCGGGCGCCTGCCCGTCAAGCTCGTAGATCGCCATGAAGGTCTCCTGTCAGGAAACCTTGGCATAGCGGAGCTGCGACGTTCAAGCAAAGGGCGCGAAGCGCGTGCTCAGGCCAGCACGCCGGCGGCGCGCAACGTCATCAGGAAGAACGTGCCGCTCATCATGCTCCAGAAGCCCGCGATGATGGTTGCCATCATCACGAATTCCATGCGGCGGCTTTCCAGCCGTGCTCCGCGCAGCGTGTTGCGCATGATGATGAAGGGCGCCGCGAACACCAGGAATGGCACGGCCGCAAAGGTCTTCGGCGCCACACCCTCCTGCAACAGCCCGAAGCCGGCGGGCCGCTGCGAAAGGGCCTGGTACCCATTCACCAGCGCGCCCGCGAGCGCGAAGCCGATGCAGATGGAGAAGAAGGAATTCAAGGTCTCAGGAGTCATCGGAAGTTCCGCCCATACGCAACGCTGGCCCCTTCCTCTGACAAAAAGTGCCGCTTAACGCTACATTAGCCTTAAGAAAAGGTTAACGGAGCGCCCCGCCTGAGTCATCCCCCCATGGGGAGCGGCCGGATGCGCGGAACCGCCGCCGCGTGGCATATTCGCCGTTGATTCGTCGGCCAGCGGCCGACTTTGTGGCGACCCATTAATGAGCGTGTTCTCGGCAACCTCTTCCCGCGGCCGTCAGGGCCGGACCAGGGCGCACCTCGCCCCGCTCGTGCTCGGCGGCGTGTTCGCGGCCGGCGCTGTGGCGGTGGTCGCCTATCTCCTGTGGCCGACCTGGGGGACGGTGGTCGGCGCGAGTGCGCCGGACAGGCTGCCGGTCAGCGTCGGCGGCACGCTGTTCAACGTACCGACGGCGGCGATCCGGATGAAGATCCAGCGGCACTCCGGACCCCAGGAGCGCATCGACATCGATTTCCTCTTCCCCTCGCTCGAAGTGCCGGGCGTGCCGAGGCATGTCACCGCCGATGCGGTGGAGGACGCGACGATGCAGCCGATCGACCGCATCTTCCTGTCGATCGCGGCTCATCACGATGCGCTCGCGCCGGAGCTGCGGGTCAGCACCATCTATCCGCGCTATCTCGATCAGGCCGCGACCTCGCCGGAGGACGGGCTGACGATGCGGATGTTCCGCACCGAGACGCCCTACAGCAGCGAGGACCTGTTCTCCGCAACGAGCCCCGCGCTGACCGCGCGCTGCACACGCGATGCGGCCACTCCCGGCATGTGCCTTTCCGAGCGCCGCGTCGACGGCGCCGACCTCACCTTCCGATTTCCCCGAAGCTGGCTGTCGCAGTGGCGCGACGTGGCGGAAGCGATGGAGAGGCTGGCGGCGCAGCTGCGCGGGCCAAAGGGCTGAGCGCGGCCGCACTGCCCTGGCGGGGAGCCTCCCTCTAAAAACGTCGAAAACAACCCCATGCAAAGTAGCCGGAGCCGCGATACCGAATTTCGTATTATGCGAATAACACTTGACGCGTCGGGCAAATCAGGTGCAAGTTGGCATCATCGCGGTGATCGATTTGAATGATGCGGCAACACATCTCCCACCCGGCGCCCAGTTGCTGGGGCGGGAGTCCGGTAGGATGGGTGGAGCGCAGCGATACCCATCAAGCCAGGTTATGCTAACCTCCCGCCATGACCGACTACCGCCGCAACTTCGTCGCCGGAGGCAACTTCTTCTTCACCGTCAACCTGGCGGAGCGCCGCCTGCGGCTGTTGACGGAGCACATTGAGGTATTGCGGATCGCGTTCAGGGAGACGCGTCAAAACCATCCATTCACGATCGAGGCGATGGTCGTCCTGCCCGATCACCTCCACTCCGTCTGGACAATGCCCGAGGGCGATGCCGATTTCGCCACGCGCTGGCGCTTGATCAAAACGGCTTTTCGCGGCGCCTGCCCAACGGAGAACGAATCTCGGGTAGCCGCGCGAGCAAAGGCGAACGCGGCATCTGGCAGCGGCGCTATTGGGAGCACACGATTCAGGACGAAAACGATTTCTCGAGTCACGTCGATTACGTCCACATCAATCCGGTCAAGCATGGGCTGGTGACACGGGTGCGGGATTGGCCGTATTCATCCTTTCATCGCATGGTGAAGCTCGGAATCTATCCCGAGGATTGGGCCGGCAACGCCTCAGGTCACGACGATGCGTTCGGCGAACGAGCGCCGGAGCCGCGGGCGAGATGATGGGTATCGCTGCCGCTCCACCCATCCTACGAGTCGCGTTGGAGTAGAGCCCGGTAGGATGGGTGGAGCGCAGCGATACCCATCACGCCACGCTGTGCTGATCTCGTCAGACTCGGAGTCCATCCCGAAGACCGGGCCGGCGACTGCTTCGGTCTCGACGATGCATTCGATGAACGTTCTGCCGGAGCGGATGGCGAGATGATGGGTATCGCTGCGCTCCACCCATCCTACCAGCTCACCAACGTGCAAAACATCGTCGAGAGCCCCGCAGTCCGTGGACTTCGGGGCTCCGCCGAAAGTTAGTTATTCGCATCAGCGCGGGCGTGCCGAATGACCCGATGTTCATCACTGGTTAGCTGCACCGGCCCGAGCTTGACGGTGACCTTGTCAATCTTCCCGGAGAAGCGGAACGGGACTTGATAATCCTTGTCTTCAACAGGGGTGCGGGTATCGACACCCACGTCGAAGGTTTCGTCAATGGTCATGAGGAATGGGGTGGTGTGCGGGACCTTGCTGGTCGCAACTTCCTTGTCGTCCACCTTCAGGACGCCCGTGCCACCCTTGCCGAAGCCGGCTCCATCATATTTGAAGTCAAACACGATAGTGTGCTTGCCCGGCGCGAGCGCGTCCTTGCCTTCCCAACGGAAGCGTTCGAGGTCAACGAGGTTATAGAGAAACACGGGCTTGCCTTTGAGCAAATACAGGCCGTAGCCGCCGAAACGGCCACCGAGGGTGACGATCATCCCTTCGTTGCCGTCCTGCGTGCCCGCGCGGCCAACGGTGGAGGCACTGCCTGGAATGTCCACCTCGGCAGTGATCGTATAGGACCTGTTCAGGATGCTGGGCGCATCGCTCTCGGGCAGACCTGACATCTCGCCCGAGTACGTGAAAGTGTCCCGCCCTGCGGTCGCGCTTGGCCGTGGCGCGATGATGCGCTGAAGGACCGAGTTGTCCAGCGGAAAGACGTTGTACTTCGCCGCTTCCACCATGAACAGTTCCTGCATCTCTCGCAGCTTGTCCGGCATCTTGGCCGCGAGGTCGTTATTCTCCGAATAATCCTCCGCGATGTTGTAGAGCTCCCACTTGTACCCATTCACAAGGTCCGTAGGCAGCTTGGCTGTACCAAGAAGCCACGGCGGCGCAGGTGGCGTTGTCGCAGCCAACCAGCCGTCGTGATAGATTGCGCGGTTGCCCCACATCTCAAAATACTGCGTGGTGCGCGTGGACGGCGCGTTGGCGTTCGCCTTGTCGAAAGTGTACGCCATGCTGACGCCTTCAATCGGTTTCTGCGCGATCCCGTTGACCATCACCGGCGCCGGAATGCCGATTGCTTCAAGGATGGTCGGCACAATGTCGATCATGTGGTGGAACTGGGTGCGAATACCACCGGCATCCTTGATGTGGTTGGGCCATGCGATTGCCATGCCCTGACGGGTGCCGCCGAAGTGCGACGCCACCTCCTTCGTCCACTTGAACGGAGTGTCAAATGCCCACGACCAAGCCACCGCCATATGCGGATAGGTCGCGGCTGATCCCCAGACATCGTAGGCCTTCAGCTGTTCAGCGATAGGCAAATCCAGAATGGCGTTATAAGCAGTGTATTGGTTCGGCGTGCCGCGCGTGGTGCCTTCCGGGCTCGTGCCGTTATCGCCGCTGATATAGATGATCAGGGTGTTGTCGAGCTTGCCCTCGTCCTGCACCTCTTGGATCACGCGACCGATCTCGTGGTCGGTGTAAGCGGCATAAGCGCCGAACACTTCCGCTTGGCGCGCGAACAGCTTCTTCTCATCGGCCGTTAGCGCATCCCATTTTTGCAGGTCGTCTGGCCAAGGGGTAAGTTGGGTGTTCGCGGGGATCACGCCGAGCCGCTTCTGATTGGCGAAGATTTTCTCGCGCAGGGCGTTCCAGCCGTCGTCAAATAGGTGCATGTCGTGGATCTTGTCGACCCACTCCTTGGTCGGCTGGTGCGGCGAATGGGTGCCGCCGGGCACGTAGTAGACGAAGAACGGCTGGTCGGGCGCGGCAGCATTGAGCCGTCGCATATGGGCGATAGCCTCGTCAGCCATATCAGTTGTCAGATTGTAGTTCGGCTTTCCGACCCACGGGGAAATCTGCGTGGTGTTCTGGAACAGGTAGGGCGTCCACTGGTCTGTTTCGCCGCCCATGAAGCCATAGAAGTAGTCGAAGCCCATCCCGGTTGGCCACTGATCGAACGGTCCCGCCGCGCCGTACTGATAGCTTGGCGTGTTGTGGTTCTTGCCGAACCACGACGTGGCGTAGCCATTTTGCTTCAGGATCGTGCCGATGGTGGCGCTTTCCGGTCCGATGATGCTGTCGTATCCGGGATAGCCGGTGGACTGTTCGGAGATAGTGCCGAACCCCACCGAGTGGTGGTTGCGGCCGGTGATGAGCGCTGCCCGGGTCGGCGAGCAGAGCGCGGTGGAATGGAACTGCGTGTAGCGCAGTCCCATCTGCGCGATGCGATCCATTGCTGGTGTCGGAACAACACCGCCGAACGTGCCCGAGACGCCATAGCCTTGGTCGTCGGTCATGATCAGGAGAATGTTGGGTGCACCCTGCGGTGGCACCACACGGGCGGGCCAATACGGCTTTGACTGGCTGGCTTGCAGGCCAATTTCCCCGCCAAACCTTGGCGGCGGCGGCGGAAGATATTTTCCATCAATCGTCGTCGTGGCACCGGGTGAGCCCGGCGTGCCGGTCGTCTGTTGTCCCGGCGCCTGCACAGAGGAGAGCACGCTCAACGCAGCGACGGAGAGTAACAGTACGGATATTTTCATCACCATCTCCCTTGTTGCACCACCTGCGCCCCAACGCAGATGGCGCTATCGCAATTGCTCTACCTTGGCCGCCATGTCGGGATAGCGGGCGATCCTGTAGGTCGCGTTATCGCATCTCAGAACCCAGACCTCATGGTCCGGCCTTGATCGTCTGGCGTCTCGCGTGGCGCGCAGCGCTCGGTTGCAAGCTATCCCTTGGCTACGGATTTGGGCGGCGAGCATGTCTTTGGGGGTCTCGTCGGCGGTCTGGGCCACAGATCGCGAATGCTTGCCGCACGGCAGCACGCCGCCGACGATAAAGAAGATCAGGAACAGCGGAAATCGAGACTTCCTCACAGCGCACGCCTCCCCAGCGTGATAGGACGACGCTGTTACGCCATTGCCGAAGAGTTCAGCTTCCGAAATCTAGCCCATCCGTTTGTGAGCCATACTTGGATCGTTCACCGGACTTGGCATTGAAGAGACGGCGTATCGCAGGGTTAATGTTGATCTGGATCAATGATGATCCAGAACTCGATAAATTGTCACTGCCGTTCCCGGAGCGATAGCGAAGGCGAGTGACCATTCGCGTCATGGCCCGGAAATAGCGGCGAGCTTCGGAGGCCTAAACATGGATCGCGAATTCGTGCTGTTTGTCGGCACCTTCACTACGCTACTCGCGATCATAAACCCCCTAGAGGTTCTGCCGGTATATCTCAAACTATTGGAAACGAAGGATGCCGAAACACATCGTCAGGTCGCACGGAAGGCGTGCATCTACGCACTGCTACTTAGTTTCTTCTTCCTGATCTTCGGCACACTAATCCTGCGTCTGTTCGGAGTGCCGCTAAGCATGGTCCTGTCTCTTATACAC
>NZ_JBBIAM010000173.1:0-15225 GCF_054185185.1 Bradyrhizobium sp. UFLA05-153 | reverse complement strand
ACTCTCTACTCGGGACATCGGCCGAACCGCTGCTCTTTCTCGCCGTCCGTGCGCTCGACGGTGGCACGGCTGTTGATTTTACAAGACGAGCGGTCTAATAAATCGCTGTGAAAGCGATTTTGCCATCAACAGGGCCCCGTCGTCGTGGTCGCCCGCCCAAGGACCAATCGCGGCCGGACGCGCCGCGCGCACGGCTGCTACGCACCGGCGTCGCGATCCTGACCGAGAAGGGCTTCAGCGCCGTTGGAGTTGAGGAGATCCTGGAAGCTGCCGACGTGCCAAAAGGGTCATTTTACCACTACTTCGACAGTAAGGACGCCTTCGGTCTCGAACTGATCGACGCCTATGCAGACTATTTCGCGCGCAAGCTGGACCGATGGTTCGACAACATGGAGCGGGCTCCCCTCGACCGTTTCCGCGATTTCATTGCGGACGCACGGTCGGGGATGGCGCGGTACCGCTACCGGCGCGGCTGTCTCGTCGGTAATCTCGGACAAGAGATGGGTGTCCTGCCGGAGCCGTTCCGAAAACGCCTAGCCGCCGTCTTCCGTGACTGGGAAGCGCGGACGTCCCGTTGTCTGCGCTCGGCGCAAGAGGCGGGCGAGATACCCAGTGGCATCGATTGCGAAGGCCTAGCGCAGTTTTTTTGGACAGGCTGGGAGGGCGCGGTGCTGCGCGCCAAGCTTGAACGGCGCCCCGACGCGCTCGACTTATTCGCCGAAGGCTTTTTTGCGATCATCCGGGCAAAGTGTAAGGAGAGTTGATAGTGGGTTCGAATTTCAAAGCCATCCTGATCGAGCATGATGGCAACCGGCAGTCGGTAAGACTGGCCGAGCTTCCACGGGAACGATTGCCCGAGGGGGATGTGACGGTGCGCGTTGCCTGCTCGACGTTGAATTATAAGGATGCGCTGGCCATCACGGGAAAGAGCCCGGTTGTTCGTAACTTTCCCATGATCCCTGGCATCGATTTCGCGGGGACCGTCGAAGAATCTTCGAACGCGAACTTCAAGCCAGGCGACCGGGTGGTGCTGAACGGCTGGGGCGTGGGCGAGCGGCACTGGGGCGGATTGGCCGAAGTCGCCCGGGTGAAGGGCGATTGGCTGATCCCTTTGGAGCCGGCCCTTTCCCTGGCTCAAGCGATGAGTATCGGGACGGCCGGTTACACCGCTGCGCTCTGTGTGATGGCGCTCGAGCGCCACGGCGTTACGCCGGGAAGTGGCGAGGTGCTCGTGACCGGCGCGGCAGGCGGTGTGGGCAGCGTCGCAACGGCGCTGCTCGCCAAGCTCGGTTATGAGGTGGCCGCAGTTACAGGGCGTCCAGAAGAATCGGACTATCTCACGAAGCTTGGTGCCAAGCGCATCGTGCCGCGATCGCAGTTCCGCGAACCGGGGAAGCCGCTCGCGAAGGAAGAATGGGCCGGCGCGGTCGATGTGGCCGGCGGGCAGGTGTTGGCCAACGTCTGTGCATCGATGAAGTATCGCGGGGTGGTCGCGGCTTGCGGACTTGCCGCCGGCATGGGCTTGCCGGCGACCGTCGCCCCCTTCATCCTGCGAGGCGTCACGCTCGCCGGCATCGACAGCGTCATGTGTCCTCGCGAGGAACGCCGCGAGGCGTGGCGGCGACTTACCCGCGACCTCGATCCTTCTCTCCTTGATGCGATGACCGAGCGCGTGCCGCTCGAAGCCTGCATCAGCGTTGCAGATCGTCTCATTGCGGGCACGGTGCGCGGCCGCGTAATCGTGCCAATCTCCAACGAGCAATAATTTAGGGATCCAAAGTCATGACCCAAGCCCTTGCAGTCAGCCGCTTCCCTGTCCCCGATCTCGCCGACATGCCGGATGACATCCGAAACCGCATCCTTGCCGTTCAGGAGAAGTCGGGCTTCATTCCGAATGTCTTCCTCGTGCTCGCGCACCGACCGGACGAGTTCCGCGCGTTTTTCGCCTATCACGACGCGCTGATGGACAAACCCGGCAATCTCACCAAAGCCGAGCGCGAGATGATCGTGGTCGCGACAAGCAACCTCAACCAGTGCCAGTATTGTGTGGTGGCGCATGGGGCGATCCTGCGGATCCGTGCCAAGGATCCCCTTATCGCTGATCAGGTCGCCGTCAACTACCGCAAGGCGGACATCACTGATCGCCAGAAAGCGATGCTGGATTTCGCCGTCCGGGTCTCCACCGAGGCTCAAAAGGTCTCCGAGAGCGACTTCGCCACGCTGAAGTCGCACGGATTCACGGAAGAGGACATGTGGGACATCGCTGCGATCTCGGCCTTCTTCGGCTTGTCGAACCGGCTCGCCAACGTGACAAGCATGCGTCCGAACGCCGAATTCTACTCCATGGGTCGTGGCTGAGAGGAGAGAGGACGCTATGGAGTATTCGTCCCAGCAATTGGCCCTGAAGGAACGAGCCGCCGCGCTCTCAAACGGGCTGCTCCGCAAACGCGGCGTCGAGATCGATCAATCGCGTGAGTACCCCTGGGATGTTGTCGAAGCGTTGAAAGCCGAGCGCTTCATGGGAATGACCATTCCGAAGGAATACGGCGGCCAAGGCCGGAGTTTCCTTGATACTGCATTGGTCATTGAGGAGATGGCACGCTCCTGCACAGTCTCGGCACGCATCGTCGTTGAAGCCAACATGGGTGCCATCTCGACCGTCATGGCGTACGGCACCGATGCGCAGCGCCGGCGCGCCGCCGATCTTGTATTGGCAGGCGACAAGCCCGCCATCTGCATCACAGAGCCAGAGGCAGGCAGCGACGCGAGCGGAATGAAGACCCGGGCTGACAAACGCGGCAATCGCTACGTGCTCAACGGCAGGAAGCATTGGATCACCGGTGCTGGCGTGTCGCGTCTGCACCTGATTTTCGCCCGGGTTTTCGATGAGGGCGGCGAGGAACTCGGCGTTGGCGGCTTCCTGGCGGTGCGCGGGGAAGTCGAAGGACTGCGGATGAGCAAGCGCGAAACGACCATGGGGCTCTGCGGCATGCCCGAGGGCGAGCTCATATTCGAAGATCTCGAGATTACGCCAGAGATGGTGCTGCTGCCCCCGTCGGGCTTCAAGCGCGGCTTTGCCGATCTCATCAACGCCTATAACAGCCAGCGCGTCGGCGCGGGCACCGTCGCCATGGGGATCGCCGCCGGCGCGCTGGAGCACGCGGTCGAATGGGTCAGGACGCGCGAACAGTTCGGGCGGCCGATCGGCGAGTTCCAGGGCCTGCAATGGATGCTAGCTGACATGCAGACCCAGCTCACGGCGTCCCGCCTGATGCTGCATGCGGCAGCATCCTCGCGCGGTCCGGGCAGCGCGTTTCCCGACCCGATGCTCGCAGCCCAGGCAAAAATCTTCGCGTCGGAAGCCGCGATCAAGATCGTCAACGACGCGCTGCAAATGTTCGGGGCACGCGGTTATTCGCGTGACTTCCCGCTTGAACGCATGGCGCGTGATGTACGCATGTTCACGATAGGCGGGGGCACAGCCCAGGTGCTGCGCACGCTCGTCGCAAGCAAGGTTCTGGGCTGGAAGCTGCCGCAGACCCGCGATGGCTACACGATATCCGAGAACCAATAAGATCTACACCTAAGATCAAAGCCATGACCTTGGGATCGTTGGCGGCACCATTCAGGGTTTCTTCGCGCCTTGGCTCTTCCTCAGGTCAGCAAACTCTTGCCTGAGCAGGTCCAGGACGGTTCTGACCTTGGGGAGATCCGCCATGCGCTTGTGGCAGATGATCGCGAGTTCTGCCCGGAGTGAGGCTGGAAGCTCGAGCTTGAGCTCCACGAGTTCGCCCGGTCGCTTGAGCCGATGGGACGTCTTCAGAAGGATCATCGCGCCGACGCCGGCCTGGCAGGCCGCGACCTGGACGCTGTAGTCGTCCGACGTGAAGGCGGGACGAAAGTCTGGGATCCTGGCCGCGAACTCCGGATTTGGACTTGTCATCTCACGCTCTCCCGCCCATGCGATCCAGTCGAGGTCGCGGAAACCGTATTTCGCGGGCAATCTCCGTGCGTAGTCCCTGCTCGCGTAGGCGCCGATCGGAACAACAACTTCGTCGACTGTGATCAGATCAGGATCATCTGACGGGTATCTCCTGAGGGCGATGTCCGCCTCGCCGAGCGAGAGATTTAGGCGTTGCGTGCTGGCCAGAACTTCGAGAGTGATCTGTGGGTGCTTTCTCTTGAGCTTTTCTGAGATCGGAGCCAGGAAATCGAAGGCGAACGATGGTACCGCCGCGATGCGTACGCGGCCGCTCACGGGTGAGTTCTTCGCATCGAGTGAGCGGGCAGCTTCCGTCGCCCATTGCGCCATACCTTGAGCCGCGGGAAGTAGCCTCGCTGCGGTTTTCGTCAAGGTGATGCCCAGGTTCTTGCGGACGAAAAGCGGCTCGCCGAGCCCGTACTCCATCTCTGCAATCCTCCGGCTCAAAGTGGGTTGGCTCACCTTGAGGCGCCGTGCGGCGCCGCTCAGACTCCCCGCGTCGCAAACGGCGAGAAAGATCCGCAGGTCATCCCATTGTAGTTCCACCTTCTCACTCCCCAGTCCGCGGTCATCCATTTATGTATGGTGACATAGGAAGTTAGGCGATTGCTATTCTGCCTGTCGAGGGCAAAAGGAGCGCCAGAAATGAGGAAAAACAATCATGCTCCGCAAGCCAGGTCTCTTTTTCATTGGCGCCTTTGCCATCGCCGTACTTCCCGCGTGCACGCAAACCTCGCATCCGGGGAAGCCCGCCGATCTCGGCAAGCCTATTAGCTCGGCGGCAATGGAAGCCTTGATCGATGAGCCGGGACCGATTGAGCTCAAGACGGTCGTTGGCGCGGATTGGATTGCCGATCTTTCGGGGCTGCTCAATCTGAACGATCCAAAAGCCGTCCAAGCTGGATTCAAGGATCACGAGGAGTCGATCAAGGTCTATGCGCATGTGGTGCGGCATCCGACGCAGGGATTTTTCCTGGTCGATACCGGTGTTTCAAAGCGGCTGGTCGAGGATCCCGCGAGCGTAGGGGTCGGATGGGTGCTGAGAAAATTCGCGAAGATCCGAAGGATGCAGGTCCGGCAAGACACGTTGTCACTCATCAAATCCGAAGGCGTTCCGCTCAAAGGCGTCTTTATGACCCATCTCCATCTCGATCATATCTCCGGGATGCCGGACGTCCCGAAGGACGTCCCGATTTACACGGGCCCCGGTGAACCTGAGTATTCGAGCCCTGTGCATATGGTCGTTCAGGGCACGGAGGATAGCTTTCTTGCAGGAAGGCCCGCACTTCGGGAGTTCCAGTTCTCGAAAGATCAGGATAGGAAATTCGAAGGGGTCATCGATGTCTTCGGTGATGGTTCATTCTTCGCGATCCAGACCCCGGGACATACTCCGGGCCATGTCTCCTATCTCGCCCGCACATCAACAGGTCCGGTGCTCCTGACGGGCGACACAGCCCATACGCGTTGGGGGTGGGAGAACGACGTCGAGCCTGGGACTTACACGGACAACCGAGAAAGCGAACGGAAGAGTTTGCTCGCGTTGAAGGCCCTGAGCGAACGTCACCCGAAGATGATTGTGAAGCTGGGTCATCAGCCTCTGGACTAAAGGGCAGCTAGTAACTGGTCCACAAGCTCAAGGCGCGGCTCGAGCATGGTGAGGCAGCAATTAGGCCTCGCCTCAAGCCGCCGCCCGTCACTTGCCGCTGAGGCATTCGTGGACCTG
Source organism: Bradyrhizobium sp. UFLA05-153 (assembly GCF_054185185.1). NCBI lineage: Bacteria > Pseudomonadati > Pseudomonadota > Alphaproteobacteria > Hyphomicrobiales > Nitrobacteraceae > Bradyrhizobium > Bradyrhizobium sp. UFLA05-153. The sequence continues at coordinate 9,520 of NZ_JBBIAM010000173.1, read as the reverse complement.
CTGGTGGTCGAGGTCCCCCCTGCGTGACGCCGCTTGCCTGCTCTGACAGGGCGAGCACATTCAGCAGACAATCGTGATTGCGCATCGATGATGTTGGCGCGCCATGGCCGATGAAGATGGGCACTACTGCTTCGCAGTGGCGCTATGACAGCATGCGCGGTGCCACGCTTTAGCCGCCACTTGCCCCCTAGAGTCTCCCTGTCTCTACAATGACTCGTCATTGCGCGGCGCGTTTGCACAAGATTCGAGTTGCCGGGCAAGCTGATCGTGACCGCCCTGCCAAGCATAATCAGCAGCGGTGTATTTTCCGGCGCGAACGGTGGGATCTGCTCCCAACTCAAGGAGAGTTCGAGCGATCCGCTCCTCGCCGATCCGGGCGGCCAGCATAAGCGGGGTGACTTCATCCGTCGCGCGGTCAACCTCAGCGCCAAGCTCGACGAGGGCTCTCACAAGGACATCGCTTCCGGCCTGGACGGCAAGCATCAGTACACTCGAATCGCCGGCTCGTGTAACCGCATTGACATCCGCGCCGGCCGAGATCAGCGCCAGGATGACCGGCAGTTGATTCCCCACCGCTCCCCGGAAGGCTGCCCAAAGTAGGGGGGTGTAGCCGCTCTGGTCGTACTCGTTTGGATCGTCGCCTGCATCGAGGAATTCCAAAACGTGTTCGACGTCAGCGTGGTACGCGGCTAGGTGAAGATCACCCATGGTCTGACAACAATCGAATTGCTCGGCGGCTGATGACGAGTAGTCAAAGGGCACCGACTGGTAGCACGGCTGAGCGAAGACCTACAGAGCGAAAATGAGCCCCTGCACACAAAGGCACGACGACGATCACGGCCGTCTAGGAGACGGATAGAACCGCGTTAGAAACTCATCAATCTCATCATCACCTGCCTGCCAACGAGGCCCACGTTCGCTTCTCATCAGCGAGAGGCCGAGGAGCGTTAGCGGGCAATCGGCCATAAGCTGGAGCGTTCCCTTTTTCGCGATCCAGTGCCCTTCGCCGTCTTTATCGACGCGATCGACCGAATATCCAAGTTCAATAAGCGTAAGATACGCTGGGACCTCCGTATTGCCGGCTGCCGCAATGGTTTCTTGCGCCATCTCATTCCCCATGCTGTCCAGATAGTGTTTTGAGTATCGCCTCGTGCATCGCAATCGACCTTGCCTGCAGTCCGCGAGGACCGCAATGGCACTAGGGCGCGCGTTAGCGAGCGATGCGCATCGGATGCTTTGGGTTGCGGCGTACGAATTCATCGACATCCCGCAATCGTTCTGGCAATGGTTCAGCGTCGGGGTGGCTCCGATAGCTCCAGAAGCGGAAACCTGCTGACCAAAGGGCTTGAACCTTCTGCCATTGCTCGGCGTCGGACCGCTTCGGAGGTTTGAACGAGCGGCCCATCTCATGGAGACAAGAGCCGCACTGCGGACAAGCCGCGCCCATGTCCGCCCGCACCTTCCATGATTTCCGACACTCGAAGCAGGCATGGGCTATGAGGTAGTCGCGTCCGCGCACCGCTTGGGGCGAACGCGGGTCGGCGCGCGTGCCTGTGGAGCGCCGCAAATCCATCCGTCGAGCTTTTTCCCAGCCGCCTACCATGCAGGGAGAATGACAGCGGACCCCAATGTCTGCAATGGGGGCCATTCGCGTCGATATTGCCAAGTCCGCCTTCTCGACCGCTATCGACAATACCCCGACCTTACCGACCGAGAGCTGGGCGCGGATCTCGACCGATTAGGACGGCAAGATAAAAGCGACGATGTCGCTCCGGCCCGTCGGTCGCGTAAGCGCTTGTCTGCACATTGTATTGGATGGCACTGCAGCGGCACCGTATGAAACGGCCTGGTGCCGCTCGAACCGAGAAAGCATTCAAAATCAACATTCCGAGCGCCATCGTTCGCAGCGTAGCGTCTTGTTGCGCGTGTTCGGCATGATGTCCGGCCATGATCGCATGGGAGGCCGCTGCCGGACCAACGGTGCACCGTCAAGGCTCGCGCTGTGCGCGACCGGCTCCGCCGGCTTACGGCCTTGACCGCGCCCCGCTGGCCCGGCTCTTGCTGCCATGCGATCATGGCTTGCGGTGCGCGATTGCGCGCACATTGCAGAGGAAGCACGAGGTCGGAGCACTACAGCGTGATGTGGCGCGCACTTCGGCTGTTCAGTGGATCGGCCAAGCTTGCCACAGTAGCGCCATGGCTTCCTCTCAAGATTCGCAGCGGCGCGTGTCGACCAACGCGCAATGCGATGATCTCTACGACTACGCGGCGGCGCCCGCTCACCCTGTCCGGCGGCGAGCGAAGCGCGCTTCGGTGACATGGACGGTGACGGATGACTGGCTGGAAGACATGCCGGTGACTGAGGCCGAGATCGCCGTGTTCGAGGCGTGGTTTGGCGAGTTGTTCGACGAGCTATTTGGAAACGGCTGAGGGGGACTTCACCATGGCAGCGACGGTTCGGGCGGCTCTCTACCTGCGGGTCTCGACGGGACGGCAGGCCGACAGTGATCTTTCCATTCCGGACCAGCGCCGCCAAGCGAAGGGCTACTGCGCCTCACGCGGCTGGGAGATTGTCGCTGACTATGTGGAGCCCGGCGCATCCGCGACTGACGATCGGCGGCCGGAGTTCCAGCGCATGATCGACGCGGCGACGGTCAATCCGTCGGCGTTCGACGTGATCCTAGTCCACAGCTTCAGCCGCTTCTTCCGCGACCAGTTCCAGCTTGAATTTTATGTCCGCCGACTTGCCAAGAATGGCGTGCGGCTAGTGTCGATCACGCAGGAACTCGGCGACGACCCGATGAGCAACATGATCCGCCAGATCATGGCGCTGTTCGACGAATACCAGTCCAAAGAGAACGCCAAGCATACGCTGAGAGCGATGAAGGAGAACGCGCGTCAAGGCTTCTGGAATGGCGCGCTCCCGCCGATCGGCTACCGCACCGTGGAAGCGGATGAGCAGCGCGGCCACCGCACCAAGAAGACACTGGAGATCGATCCCATCCAGGCCGAGACCGTGCGGCTGATCTATCGACTGGCGCGCGAGGGAAACGGCTCTTCGGGGGCGATGGGTGTCAAATCAATTGCCAAACATCTCAACGAATCCGGCATTCGGACGCGCGACGGCGGACGCTGGGGCGTCGATGCCGTGCACAAGGTGCTGACGCGAACGACGTATATCGGCCGCCATCGGTTCAACACCAAACATTGGAAGACCCGTGAGCGCAAACCGGAGGCCGAGGTGGTCGAAATGGCGGTCCCGCCGATCATCGAGGCCGCCGAGTTCGAGACCGTGCAGACGCTGCTCAAGACACGCAGCCCCGCACTAACCGCGCCGCGCATCGTCAGCGGACCGACCCTCCTTACCGGCATCTGCTTTTGCGCGGCCTGCGGCGGGGCGATGACGCTGCGAACCGGGAAGAGCGGGCGATACAGGTATTACACCTGCTCGACCAAGGCCCGGCAGGGCGAGACCGGCTGCAAGGGCCGCACCGTTCCGATGGAAAAGCTCGACAACGTGGTGGCCGAGCACATCGAGCAGCGCCTGTTGCAGCCCAAGCGTCTCGAGGAAGTCCTATCGGCGGTGCTCCATCGCCGGAAAGAACGCGCCGAGCGCAGAACGGCGCATATCGCCGAATTGCGCAAGCGAGCGTCCGAGGCGGAAGCCAAACTCAAGCGGCTGTACGACGCCATCGAAAACGGCGTCGCTGACGTGTCCGATCCCCTGCTCAAGGAGCGCGTGACCGAGCTTCAATCCACTCGCGACCAGGCCCGCGCCGACGCAGAACGGGCTGCTGGTGCGCTCGATCGGACTGGGCCGAGCATCACACCCCAGGCACTCAAGACCTTCGCCAGCCAGGCCCGCAGGCGCATGCGGACCGAGTCGGCCCGGTATCGCCGCGATCACCTCCGCGCGCTGGCCCAGCGCATCGAAGTGGACGCGAAAGAAGTCCGTATCATGGGATCCAAAAGCGTACTCCTGCGCACGCTGGTCGCGGCGTCCGGCGAAAAATCGGCAGGTTTTGGAGTGCCCAGTTTTGTACCGAAGTGGCGCACCCGACACGATTCGAACGTGTGACCTTTGCCTTCGGAGGGCAACGCTCTATCCAGCTGAGCTACGGGTGCAGCGAGCCTCATTTAGCTGATTGGCGCGGGGTCGGCAACCTCTGGCCGGCGTCCTTCTCAGCCCCGGGGCGGACCCGCGCCGCCGGGGCCGGAACCTCCCGAATCCCGCGATCGAGGCCGGCGAATTCGGTCTTGGGGAGGCGGGAAAACGCCGCTTCAGGCCACCGCCGCCACTTGGGCGCTGCGCGGGCCGAACAGCTTTCGCACGTCGCTTGCGGCCTTCGGCGCGCTGAACAGGTAGCCCTGCATCTCGGTGCAGCCGAGGGCGCGCAGCATCTCACGCTGCGCTTCGGTCTCGACGCCTTCGGCGACGGTGGTCATGTTGCTGGCGCTGGCGATGTTGACCACCGCCTGGACGATGACGGGCGCGCCGCTGGTTTCCGCGATGTCCGCGATGAAGCAGCGGTCGATCTTGATCTTGTCGAACGGGAAGCGCTTCAGATAGCTCAGCGAGGAATAGCCGGTGCCGAAATCGTCGAGCGCAATGCGCACGCCGATCGAGCGAAGCTGATGCAGGATCGAGAGCGCGGCCTCGTCGTCGCGGATCAGCACGGCCTCGGTGATCTCGAGTTCGAGGCGGCACGGATCGAGACCGGACGCGGCGAGCGCGCCGGCAATCTTCAGAGCCAGCGTCTCGCATTTGAGCTGCACCGGTGAGACGTTGACGGCGAGCCGCACATGGCGGGGCCAGCTTGCGGCCTCGGCACAGGCCGTGCGCAGCACCCAATCACCGAGCTCGTTGATCAGGCCGGTGTCCTCAGCCACGGGAATGAACTGGGCCGGCGAGACCATGCCGCGCTCGGGGTGATGCCAGCGCAGCAACGCCTCGCAGCCGGAGACCTCGCCGGAGCGCAAATTGACCAGCGGCTGGTAGTGGAGCTCGAAGCCGCCCTCGACCATTGCCTGACGCAGGTCCTGCTCCATGGCAAGGCGCGCCTTGGCACAGGCATCCATCGCCGGCACGAAGAAGCGATAGGTGCGGCGGCCTTCCGCCTTGGCGCCGTACATCGCGAGGTCGGCATTCTTGATGAGCTGGTCGAGATCGGTACCGTCCTGCGGCGCCAGCGCGATGCCGATCGAGGCATCGGTCGAGAGCTGATGGCCGAGACAATGGTAGGGCTGCCGAATCGCCTCGTGGATCCCTGTCACGAAGGCCAGCACGTCGGCGGATGTCTCGATCCCGGTCTGGATCACCGCGAACTCGTCGCCGCCGAGCCGCGCGATCAGGTCGCCCGGCTTGAGGCAGGTGCGGATGCGGGCCGCGACCGCCTTCAACAGCTCGTCGCCGACGTGATGGCCGAGCGAATCGTTGATGCCCTTGAATTCGTCGACGTCGATATAAAGCAGCGCGAACCGCCCGCCACCCGCGACCTTCTCGAGCTCGCGCTCGATCTGCTCGCGGAACAGCACGCGGTTCGGCAGATCGGTCAGCGCGTCGTAATGCGCCATATGCGCGATCTTCTCGTCGGCGCGGCGCCGCTCCGTCACGTCCTCGATGACGTTGATGATGTAGCGCGGCTCGCCACCGTTGTCGCGGAGGCCGATACGCTTGGAGATGACGTAGCGATGGCCACCGGTCCTGGTTTCCCAGGCCTGCTCACCCAGGACCAGGCCCTCGGACGACTGCAGCAGGCAGTCGTCCTCGCAGGTAACGGTCTCGGCGTCTGCCGGTGGAAGAATGTCGAAGGCCGTCTTGCCGACAATCGTCTTGCCCGATTCCCCGAACACCTCCTCGGCAATCCGGTTGACCAGCAGATATTGCCGCGTGCGGGCGTCCTTCACCGTGATCTGCGAGGGGATATGGTCGATGATCTCGCGCAGGAAGGTGTAGTTGCGGTCGCGCTCCTGCTCGAGATTGCGCCGTTCGGTAATCTCCTCGATCGTGGCAACCCATCCGCCCTGTGCAAGCGGGGTGTTGATGACCTGGAAGGCGCGGCCGTTCGAGAATTCATGGATCCTCGTCGAGACCTTGCCCTCGGCGACGATCTTCATGACGCCGGCGCAAAACTCCTCGACGTTGCCGTCGAACGTCCCGCGCTCCTTGCGATGATGCATCGCCTCCTGGATGTGGCAGCCGGGCTTGATGACGTCCGAGGACAGGCCGAACATGTCGGCATAGCGCCGGTTGCAGGTGACGATGTATCCGTTGGCGTCGTAGAGGATCAGGCCCTGCGACATGTTGTTCAGGGCGGTATCGAGCCGCAGTCGTTCCGCCTCGATCCGCGCTTGCGTCTCGCGGTTCTGGCGGCTGATCTGGCGAATGATGAGATAGAGGATGAACGCGATGACCGTCGCCACCAGCGTGGCCGCTGTTATCATGAAGCGGGTTTGCTCGCGCCAATCCGCAAGCGCCGATTCCATCGTGTTGGTCGCGATGACGATGATCGGGAAATGCACGAGCGACGCACCGGCGCCCAGCCGCCCCACGCCGTCGACCGGGCTCTTCTCGATCCGCACGGTCTGCCGACCGCCCTTGGCCGCGATCTTCTGCAGCAGCGGTGCGTCGGCGTAACTCTTGCCGATCAGCTTTTCGACGTGCGGGTACCGTGCCAGCATCGTGCCGGCGCTGTCGAACAGCGATATGGCGGCGCCGCTTCCGAGCGCAACGGAGGAGAAATATTTCTGATAGCTCGCCGGATCGATCCGGCGCACCATGATGCCAAGGAGCCCGCCCTGAGGGCTGGTCAGCCGACGTGCCACCACCGTGGTCCATTTGTCGATGATGAGACTGCGCACCGTCTCCAGCAATACAGGCTCTGACTGGGGATTGGATTTGAAGGTCTGGAAATAGGCTCGCGACGAGATGTTGATTTTCGGCAGCGGCTCGTTTCGCGACCAGTTGATGATGTCTCCGTTGATGTCATAGATCGCGATGTCGCCGAGATAGTTCACGGCGCTGATCTTGTTCGTGAGCATGCGATGGGCTTCATCGCTCGACATCCGCTCGCGGAACACCTCAGGCGAAGAGATCTCGGCGAGCTTCATCTGCGCCACCAGATCGGCGGCGACGGTCTCGGAATCCTCGAACTGCTGATCGAAATGGCGGGTCAGCAACACGACGGTGTTCTCGAGCTCGCGTTCGTTGTTGACGAGGGCGCGCTCGCGGAAATCGTCGATCACCATGGTGGTGACGACGAAGATGCCGGCCACCAGCAGCGCGCCGCACAGCGTCAGCCACAGCACGGGTCCGCGCCGTACGGCAGCGTCCCAGCCGCCCCTTGTGGCGGTGGCTATTCTGCTCGTGATCGTGGACGACATCAGGCGCATTCCCCCTCCCAGGGGGAACATGCATACTATGCACAAATGGCCTAACCCTTAGGAAAGCCGGTTATTTAAGGCTTAACCGGGCGGCGCCACTGTCCGGGTCGATGGCGACAGCGGACTATCCTGCTTCGCCTTCAGCTTGCGCGCTACACGCGTGAAACGGAGCAACCGCGGTGTTACCGCCGACTTAATGCGATGCGTCTTTGGCGGGCTTGGCGCCGGCATTGCGCAGACGCCCGATCACGCCGGTCGGAAAGAAGTAGACGCTGGCAATGAAGAGCAGCCCGAGCCACAGCAGCCAGCGGTCCGGGTGCAGCAGGCCCGGCAGCAGCGGCAGACCGGCATCGGTCGCGGCCTTCGAGGCAACGCCCATCAGGGACTGAAGATAGTTTTGCGCGAGGATGAAGATGGTCGCGCCGATGATCGCGCCGTAGATCGTGCCCATGCCTCCGATCACGACCATCAGGAGAATATCGAGCATGATCGAGAAGCTGAGCGAGGTGTCGGGCCCGGCGTAGCGTAGCCACAGAGCGTTGAGAATGCCGGCGCTGGCGGCGACCAGCGCCGCGAGGCAGTTGGCATAGGTGAGGTGGAACACGGTGCGGAAGCCGAGCGCCTCGGCGCGAAAACGGTTCTCGCGGATCGCCTGGAGCACGCGGCCGAACGGCGAGTTCACCACGCGCAGCAGCGCGAGGATCATCAGGGCTGATGCCGCGAAGACGAGGTAGAAGGTCAGGGTGCGGCCGTTCAACTCGAAGCCTGCAAAGCTCTTCGGGATCAGTACGGTGCCTGGCCGCAGCAATTCCGGCAGCTGAAAGCTCCGCCCGTCCTCGCCTCCGGTGAGCCAGGAGAGCTGCGAGGCCAGCACCTGGAACGCGGAGGCGACCGCGAGCGTGATCATGGCGAAGAAGATCGCCGCCACCCGCAGCGAGAACAGTCCGATCGCGAGCGCCAGCAGCGCCGCGAGCGGCAGGCCGATGACGATGCCGGTTGCGACTGCGCCCCAGTTCGGTCCCATCGAATAGAGCGCGATCGCGATCGCGTAGCTGCCGATGCCGTAGAACATGGTGTGGGCGAACGACACTGTGCCAGTGTATCCGAGCAGCAGGTCATAGGATGCGACCAGCGCGGCAAAGATGCAGATCTTGGCCGCGACGTTCATCGCCTTGGCGCCCGGAAACAGATAGGGCGTCGCCGCCAGCGCCAGGATAATGACGACGAGAATGAGGGTGAGGACGCGGCTCCGCGGCGGGTCGCCTGACAGGATCATCATCGGCTGGTCACCGCATAGAGGCCGCGCGGCCGCCACATCAAAACGGCGACCATCAGCAGGATGTTGGACACGAGGGCGAGCTTCGGCACCAGGAACCCGCCGTAATTGGCGACCATCGCGACCAGAAGCGCGCCGATGAAGCAGCCGCCGATCGAGCCGAGCCCGCCGATGATCACGACGATGAAGATCAGCACGGTGAGATCGTCGCTCATGGAGGCGTGGACCTGCTCGCGATAGAGCGCCCACATCACGCCACCGAGGCCTGCAAGCGCCGAACCCGTCATGAACACGCCGAGGAACAGGCGGCGGATGCGATAGCCGAGCGCCTCCACCATCTCGCGGTTCTCGACGCCGGCGCGGATCAGAAGCCCGAGCTTGCTGCGGTTGAGCACGAGCTGGATCGCGATGAAGACGACGAGGCCGACCAGCATCGCGAGCAGGCGGTATTTTGCGATCGCGACGTCGCCGAAGATGAACGAGCCGCGCAGCGAGGTCGGCAGCGGCAGCGGGATGATCTGCGGGCCCCACACGGCATAAAGCGTCTGCTCGGCGACGATCAGGCCACCGGTCGTCATCAGGATCTGCTTCAGGTGCTGGCCGTAGACCGGGAGAATCAAGATGCGCTCGACGACGAGGCCGAGCGCACCGGACACCGCCATCGAGAGCAACGCGGCCGGCGCCAGCACGGCAAGGTTCATCAGAAGCGAATCCGCCTGCATCGCGGCGGCAAACGGTAGCAGGATCAGAGTTGCCACATAGGCGCCGACGGCGATGAAGGCGCCGTGGCCGAAATTGAGCACGTCCATCAGGCCGAACACCAGCGTCAGGCCTGAAGCCATGATGAAGATCATCATGCCC
>NZ_JBBIAM010000172.1:0-15415 GCF_054185185.1 Bradyrhizobium sp. UFLA05-153 | reverse complement strand
TTATGGATACTCTGTCGCCACCTATCGCAACCACACCTTGCGTAAAACGGTGCTCAGAAACGTTCTTCACAAACGACCAGAGATGAAGCCCGCCATCACACAAATGCCCCGATCGTGCAAACGCGCGATCGCGTCCTTGTACGCGGCGGCTTTGTTCTGCCGCTTGCCCACGCTTTTCAGGTCGGCGTCGTCGAGACTTTCGATCCCCAAAAAGATGCCAATGCACCCCGATTTTTCCATGAGATCGAGCAGCTCACGATCGTTGACGATATCGATGGAAGCTTGGGTGAGCCACCATTTGTCTAGGCCGGACATTGCCCGAAGGAGGTCTTTCGCCCAGCGGCGCTTCACCAGCAAATTGTCGTCCCAAAACCAAACGACTTTCTCTTGCCAGGGAAGCGGGAAGTGACTCTCCTGTATATCGCGGACAACATCATCGATCGGCCGCACGCGGAAGCCAGGATTTAGCTCGGGAACGCTGCAAAAGCTGCACGAAAATGGGCACCCGCGTGTCGCCTGAAGTACGCGAGGAACAACGAAGCTCTTTTCCAGAAGATCATATCTGGCGGTCGGCAGGCCGACGAGCGGCGCCGCCTCGCCCCGATAGACCTTATCCATGACGCCGCGCTTCGCATCGTCGGGAACCTTCAGCCACACGGTTTCGGCTTCACCGACCACGACCGCGTCAACATGCTCCAAGGCTTCTTCGACCCAGTAGGAAACATGTGGGCCACCAGCCACGACCGGCACACCAAGCGCGCGATACCGGTCCGCCAAGGCGTAGGCGCCGCGAGCGAAGCCAGAAAAGAACGAGAGGGCGACAAGATCGGGCGTATCGTCGATCGGAACAGATCGGACCTGCTCATGAAACACTTCAACTTCATGCTCTCGCGGCGTGAGCGCCGCCAAATGGATGCCGGTAACTGGCGGCACAAAATCCACTAGGTGGCCACGACGGTAGCGCGAAGCGTAACAGACGATTATGCGTACCTTCACAGCTGATGCTCCTCCCCCTTTTCTTGGGCTGGAGGGCGAATCTCCAGGGTTGTATTCCGGGCGACGAGTCGCGCGATCGAAGATCGCACATGGCTCACTTGTTCGGGCGCATTCAACGAGAAGCAGGAGGTTTGGTGCGCCATCTCCGCCGGTTCCGGCGACGGGAAGAAAAGAGCGAATACGGCTGGTGGGTGGGGGGGGGCTTACTCTGGGTCCCACGTGCTGCAATGATGCATCTATGCCGTTGATTTGCCGATGATTTTCGTAAAACACGAATCCGCCACCCGGCAGCCCCCGGCTACTTTGCATGGGGTTGTTTTCGACCTTTTTGCAAGAGGGGCGCGAAGAGGACGCGACGGCGAACGCGGTCCCTATTTCAGCGTCTCGCCAAGAGCCTGCGAGAAGGCCTCATCCGTGCGGTCGAGCTTCAGCGGCGTCACCGAGATGTAACGCTCGCGTAGCGCGGCCAGATCGGTGCCATCCTCCGACAGGTCCATCATCGCGGCACGCTCGAAGCCGATCCAGAAATAGGGATTGCCGCGGCCGTCGCGGCGCTCGTCGATCCTGAGGAAGCCGAGATTGCGCTTGCCCTGCCGCGCCACGCGGATACCGAGAACCTCTTCCGGCGCGCAGGACGGAAAATTGACGTTGATCACGGTGTTCCTCGGCACGCCGGCCTTGAGCACCTTGCGCAGGATGTCGGGACCGAACTTGCGCGCGGTATCCCACGGCGGCCGCTCGCGCGTCTCGACGCTGAACTCCTGTGACAGCGCGAACGACGGCAGGCCCAGAATGGTACCTTCCAGCGCGCCCGCGATGGTGCCGGAATAGACGACGTCCTCGGCGACGTTGCGGCCCTTGTTGACGCCGGAGAGCACGACGTCGGGCAGCGTCGCGCCCAGGATATGACGCGCGCCCATGATGACGCAGTCTGTCGGCGTGCCCCTCACCGCGAAGTGCCGCGGGCCCACCTCGCGCAGGCGCAAGGGATCGTTGAGTGACAGCGAATGCGAGACGCCGGACTGGTCGAGCTCGGGCGCCACCACCCAGACATCGTCGGACAGGGCGCACGCGATCTCCTCCACGACCTTGAGGCCGGGCGCGTGGATACCGTCGTCATTGGTACAGAGAATACGCATGCGTCAGATCTATTCCTCAGGTGATGTGAGGAGGTCTTATCCGGCTATGACCGATCAGGCAAACCGCCGAAAATGCGGGAGGTTCCGCGCTGTTTGGAACTTACCAACGACTGTCGGCGGGCCTCTCGCCTAGCGGCGGATGCGCCATTGCGGCAGGAAACGCGCCAGACGGCCCTCCGCTCGCAAGGCGAGCACGACCGGCGGGGCTGGTTTCGGCGGTGGCGCGACGGGGGTCGGCGCAGGCGGCAGCTCGATGGCTGCGCGCACCGGCGTACACTCTGGTGCCGTCGCCTGCGGATAGCGCGTGCGCGCGAGCGTCAGTGCCTTGTCAAAATCCTCGAGATTGAGCCCGGGCTTGGCGCGCCGGCTTTGCACGAAATCGTCGTCCCAGAGCCGCGCGATCTCGATGTCGAGCACGCCGCGCAACCGCTGATCGACCGCCTGGACGCCGAAACCGGTCACCGCCCATTGTCTGCCGATCCAGAAGATGTCGCGGTGCAGGGCCATGGACGATCGTTGGAGCTATCGGAGGGGCCTCAGGATAACCGTCCATCCGATCTCCGCAACCGTCTATCCCGCTAATGTCGCGCTATTCGCGCGCGATCACCTTCAGCCCGCCCATGTAGGGTTGCAGAACATCCGGTACGGCAATCGAGCCGTCCTCCTGCTGATAAGTCTCCATCACGGCGATCAGCGCGCGACCGAGCGCCGTGCCGGAACCGTTCAGCGTGTGCACGAAGCGCGGCTTGCCGTCCGGCCCGCGCGAGCGCGCATCCATGCGGCGGGCCTGGAAATCGCCGCACACCGAGCAGCTCGAGATCTCGCGGAACGCCCCACCCTCGCCCTGGCCCGGCATCCAGACCTCGATGTCATAGGTCTTTTGCGACGAGAAGCCCATGTCCCCGGTGCACAGCGTCATCACCCGGTAATGCAGGTCGAGCCGCCGCAGCACCTCCTCCGCGCAGGCGAGCATGCGCTCGTGCTCGTCCTTGCTGGTCTCCGGCGTCGTGATCGACACCAGCTCGACCTTGGTGAACTGATGCTGCCGGATCATGCCCCGCGTATCTCGCCCCGCCGCACCCGCTTCGGCGCGGAAGCACGGCGTCAGCGCAGTCAGCCGCATCGGAAGTTGTTTCTCGTCGAGGACGGATTCGCGGACGAGATTGGTGAGCGCCACCTCCGCGGTCGGAATAATGCCGAGACGCTCGGTCCGCAGCCGCTCGTGGTCGGGCGCGGCCAGCAACTCGCCCTTGATCGCCCAGAACTGGTCGTCCTCGAATTTCGGCAACTGTCCCGTGCCGAACATGATCTCGTTGCGCACCAGCAGCGGCGGATTGATCTCGGTGTAGCCATGCTCGTCCGCGTGCAGATTCAGCATGAACTGGCCGAGTGCGCGTTCGAGCCGCGCCAGCCCCTTCTTCAGCACGACAAAGCGCGCGCCGGAGAGCTTTGCCGCCGTCTCGAAATCCATGTCACCGAGGGCGGCGCCGAGATCGTCATGGGGCTTGGGCGCGAATGCGTAGTTGCGCCTGTTGCCGAAGACATGGCGCTGCACGTTGCCGTGCTCGTCAACGCCATCGGGCACCTCGGCAAGCGGCAGATTGGGGATCGCCGACAGCTCCTTTGCCAGCTCCTCGTCGGCGGCCTTGGCGGCCGCTTCGAGCTCCGGCATCGTGGTCTTGAGCTCGGCTACCTCGGCCATCAGCTTGGCCGCGCGCGCCTCGTCCTTGGCCTTCTTGGCCTCGCCGATCTCCTTGGATGCCGCGTTGCGCCGGGCCTGGGCCTGCTCGGAAGCCAGGATCGCGGCCCGTCGCTTTTCGTCGATCGCCAGCAGCGACGAGGACATCGGCTTCAGCCCACGCCGGGCGAGGCCGGCGTCGAAAGCTTGCGGATTGTCGCGGATCGTCTTGATGTCGTGCATGGCTGTGGTCCTGGGGCAGCGCGTCCACATACAACGGCGAACGTTGTAGGTCAGCGCGCTTCCCCTAGCACAGCTGTCATCGCCCGCGAAAGCGGGCGATCCAGTATTCCAAAGACAGCGCGAGGATACGGAGGGGCCGCGGCGTACTGGATTCCCCGCTTTCGCGGGGAATGACAGCCAAAGGATGCGGTGCCTTATTCCGCTGGGTTGGCGCTCGACGAGGCGCCGCTGGAAGCCTGCGAAGCCGCCGCCTTCTTCTCCACCATCGATACCGCGATGATCGAGCCCTCATAGAGCGCCAGCAAGGGAATCGCGAGCGAGCACTGGCTCAGCACGTCCGGCGGGGTCAGGACGGCCGCGATGATGAAGGCGATGACGATGAAATAGCGGCGCTTCTCGCGCAGCATCTTCGAGGTGATGATGCCGATGCGGCCGAGCAGCGTCAGGATCACCGGGAGCTGGAAGGCGATGCCAAAGGCGAAGATCAGCGACATCATCAGCGACAGATATTCGCCGACCTTGGGCAGGAGCTGAATCTGCGCGGTCTCGTCGCTGCCGGTCTGCTGCATGCCGAGCGAGAAGCGGATCAGCATCGGCAAGACGACGAAATAGACCAGCATCGCGCCCAGCACGAAGAAGAACGGGGTCGCGACCAGATATGGCAGGAAAGCCTGCTTCTCGTGCTTGTAGAGGCCGGGCGCCACGAACTTGTAGATCTGCGTGGCGACGATCGGGAACGAGATGAAGCCGGCACCGAACAGCGCGAGCTTGAGCTGGGTGATGAAATATTCCAGCAGCGCCGTGTAGATGAACTTCGAATTCTCGGGCCCGGCGACCCACACGAACGGCCAGACCAGCACGTTGTAGATCTGCTTGGCGAAGAAGAAACAAAAGATGAACGCGATGCCAAAGCCGAGCAACGCCTTGATCAGCCGCGAGCGCAACTCGATCAGGTGGTCCATCAACGGCGCCTTGCTGGCCTCGATGTCGGCGTCGGTCATGACGCTTTGGCGTCCTTGATCGCTTCGGGTAGCGCGGTGTCTTGGACTACCGTGTCTTGGACTACAGTGTCCTGGGTCACAGGAGCCGGCTCAACCTCGCGGGTGATCGCGAGCGGTTCATTTGCCGCCGCATGTGCCTCCGCTTCCACAAAGGTCGCGGGCGTCGGGGCTTCCGGTGTCGTGGGCATCACCGGCGCTTCGCCTGAAGTCGCCGGCGCTTCGCTTGAAGTCGCCGGCGGCTCGATCGCGGGCGTGGCCGCGGTCTCCGCAGGCTTGTCGATGTCCTCGATACGCAGCGCCTCGTTGACGTCCTTCGTGAGCGAGGTCATCAAATTGTTGCTGGTGAAGCCGGAGGCAGCTTCCTTGACCTCGTCAAAGCTCTTCTTGAGGTCGGCCATTTCGGCCTCGCGCATGGCTTCCTGAAATTGGCCCTGGAATTCGGCGGCCATCTTGCGGGCCTTGCCCATCCATTGGCCGACCATGCGCAAGACACCGGGGAGCTCCTTCGGGCCGATGGCAACCAGCGCAACGACCGCGATGAGGACCAGTTCACTCCACCCGATGTCGAACATGAAGTCTTCCGTTCAGGCAAGCCGCGATTGGCCCAATCCTCGATGCACGGGATCGGGACCGCCCACGTCTGCCGATCTTTGGCTCAGACGGCCTTGCTGCCGACGTCGGACCGTGCCGCAGTCGGCGCGGCGTTGTGCTCGATGGACTTGGCGGGGTCGGGCTTGTCGGCAACCTTGTCGTCGTCCTGCATGCCCTTCTTGAAGGCCTTGATGCCCTGCGCCACGTCGCCCATCAGATCCGAAATCTTGCCGCGGCCGAACAGCAGCAGGACCACTGCGATCACCAAGATCCAGTGCCAAATGCTAAGCGAACCCATCCTGCAACCCTCCAAACACGCATGGCCGGGGACCCGGCCGATCTTCACCGAAACCTAGGCTTCGCAGGTGTCAAAAACAAGGACCAAGGCAGCGCCAATTCGCTGTTGGCACTACGCAATCTTGCTAGTCTTAACTGGTCGGGCAGACCGTAGAACGACGGGCCGTCAGCCCTCGTCGCTGCCCTCGCCGCCGCCTTGCGGCGTCTCCGGTTCCGGCTCGGGCGCGGGCGCCAGCGCAAGGTCCAGATCGTCGCCGGGCTCGAGCGGATCCTCGTCCTCACGCAGCGCCGGGTCGTCCGACGGCGTCGGCACGCTGAAACCGGTCGGCAGACGCGAATCCAGAAGACCCGTACCCTTCAACTCCTCGAGGCCCGGCAGGTCACCGAGTTGTTCCAGGGTGAACTGCGACAGGAAATCCTCGGTGGTTCCGAAGGTCAGCGGACGGCCCGGCGTCTTGCGGCGGCCGCGCGGCTTGATCCAGCCGGTCTCGAGCAGCACGTCGAGCGTGCCCTTCGAGGTCACGACGCCGCGGATCTCCTCGATCTCGGCGCGGGTCACCGGCTGGTGATAAGCGATGATTGCCAGCAC
Source organism: Bradyrhizobium sp. UFLA05-153 (assembly GCF_054185185.1). NCBI lineage: Bacteria > Pseudomonadati > Pseudomonadota > Alphaproteobacteria > Hyphomicrobiales > Nitrobacteraceae > Bradyrhizobium > Bradyrhizobium sp. UFLA05-153. The sequence continues at coordinate 8,881 of NZ_JBBIAM010000172.1, read as the reverse complement.
CTCGATCGCCGCACGCGACAGGCGGCGGGTCTCGGTGCTTTCGCGCGTCATCAGCCAGGCAAGATCGCCGGCGGTGCGGAAGGTCCATTTGTTGGCAACGCGCACGAGGTTCACGCCACGCGTCGCATATTCGGCCTGCAACTGCGCAAGCGCAGCCTTCACGTCGACGCCATCAGGCATGCGCTTGGCAAGGGTCGCGGTATCCAGCGGCTCGCTGGACGCAAACAGCAGCGCTTCGAGAAGCCGCAACTCTTCGGGACGTGCCTGGGGCTCGTTGTCCATCGGCTCGACCTCTTCTACCCGAACTTCCGCCAAGGCCATGGCAGCTTCTCCTTCCTCAACTAACCGACCGGTGCTTCAGGCGCGGGAGGCGCACCTGTTACCGGTTGATGCCGCCCCTTTCGGAAATAGAGCGGCGCGAACGCCTCTTTCTGGTTCAGTTCCAGCTGGCCTTCCCGCACCAGTTCGAGCGCGGCGGCAAAGCTCGAGGCGAACACCGTCGCACGCTGCGACGGATCGGCGACATAGCGGATGAGAAAGTCGTCGAGACGACCCCAATCGTCCGATTCGGTAAGGCCCCCGACCAGCCGCTCCAGCGAGGCGCGGGCTTCGGCGAGTGACCACACCGTGCGCTTGGCGAGATGCACGCTCGCCAGCACACGCGACTGGCGCTGCGTGGCGTAGGCCGTGAGCAGGTCGTAGAGGGTCGCAGTGTATTTCGGATGCTTGACCTCGGCGATCTGTTCAGGCTCGCCGCGCGGGAAGATGTCGCGCAACAATTGCTGCCTGTTCATCAGCCGGTTCGCCGCTTCGCGGATGGCCTCGAGCCGGCGCAGGCGATTGGCGAGCGCGGTGGCCATCTCCTCCGCGCTCGGACCTTCCGCAGTCGGCGGTTCCGGCAGCAAGAGGCGCGATTTCAGGAAGGCAAGCCAGGCCGCCATAACGAGATAGTCGGCCGCAAGCTCGAGCCGGATCTTTCGCGCAGCTTCGATGAAGTGGAGATACTGATCGGCGAGCGCCAAGATCGAGATCTTGGCGAGGTCGACCTTCTGCTGTCGCGCCAGTGCGAGCAGCAGATCGAGCGGACCCTCATAGCCCTCGACATCGACGACCAGCGCCGGTTCACCCTCGGCGAGCTCGGCGGGCCGCCCGGTTTCAAACGATAGGATTTCTGCGGTCATGCGGATGCCGTGTTCGCCTGTGCGATCAATGCGTCGAGTTCGGCCCGCGTCGCCGCCCGGTCGAACGGCTGCGGCGCCTTACGCGCGGCCAGCGCCCTGTTCGCGCGCTCCACCGCCTTGCCCGACAATTCGGGCGTTTGGCCGGCGACCTCGTGCATTTCCTCGATATTCCCGTTGCAATGCAGGACCATGTCGCAGCCGGCTGCAAAAATCGAACGCGTGCGCTCGGTAATGGTGCCCGCCAATGCGTTCATCGACACGTCATCACTCATTAACAAACCCTGGAACCCGATCACGCCACGAATCACCTGCTGGACCATTGTCGCAGATGTCGTCGCCGGATGGGCGGGGTCGAAAGCGCTAAACACAACATGTGCAGTCATTGCCATCGGCAGGTCAGCCAATGGCTTGAACGCGGCAAAATCCGTGCGCTCCAGCTCATCCCTTGGCGTGTCTACCGTCGGCAGCCGGAAATGCGTGTCGGCCGTCGCGCGGCCATGGCCGGGGATGTGCTTGAGGACCGGCAGCACGCCGCCCTGCTCAAGCCCGTCCGTGACGGCGCGGGCGATCGCCGCAACCTTGGCTGGTTCGGTTCCATAGGCCCGGTTGCCGATCACGGCGTCGGCGCCCGCGACCGGCACGTCGGCGAGCGGCAGGCAGTCCACGGTGACGCCAAGATCGGCCAGATCAGCCGCGATCAGCCGGGCACTGAGGCGCGCAGCCGTCAGCCCAAGCGCCGAATCAATATCGTAAAGCTTTCCGAACACAGCGCCGGACGGATAGACCGGCCAGTGCGGCGGGCCGAGCCGCTGCACCCGCCCACCCTCCTGATCGATCAGGACGGGGGCATCCGGAGAGCCTGCGACGCCGCGCAATTCCTGAACAAGCGAAGCGACTTGAGCCGGGGTCCCGATATTCCTCTTAAAGAGGATGAATCCCCACGGACGTTCGGTACGGATAAAATCCCGCTCTGCGGCGGTCAATTCCGTTCCGGAAACGCCGGTAATGAAGGCCCGCGTGCTCATAGTCGCCGATTAACCCTACCCCGCTAGGGGGTCAAGGAAACGGCCGATAATACTACGGGATAAAGCACTGGCCGCCGGCCGCCTTCAGCTCCGTGCAGAACTGAGCGGCTTCCTGGCGGGTACGGTACGGACCGACCATGGCGCGATACTTCACCTTGTTGTCGGCCAAATCCACCCGCTTGATCACCGGCGAACGCGATCCGAGCGCCGACGGGAACTTGCCCTGGAGCACGCGGAAGGAATCCCGCGCCGCGGATTCGGTGTCCTGGGACGATATCGAGACCATGTAGCTGCCACCGCCCTCAGCCGGAGCGGGGGCGATCTGCGTCGGATTGGTCGCGGCTATCCGGGTCGGCGGCGCGGACGGGTCCGGCGCCCCAGCCTGCGGCGCCAGCGACATCGGCTGGTTGGCGCTGGCATTGGCCGAGGTCGGCGGATTGCGTGGCGCTGCCGTCGCGGCGGCTGCTTTCGGAGCCGCGACCTGCTTGGCTGCGGCCGCAGCCGGCGCGGGCGTGCTGTCGGTTTGGTCACCCTTCACCGCAAGCGTCCTTACCCGGCGCGGCTCGCTGTTGGGCATCGTGCCGTTATTGGGCGCGGCGCTTGGGGGCGGCACGGCCGACGGTGAGACGCTCGCGACCGGCGGCGGATTGGCGTTCGGATTGAGCGGCGGGAAAACGACGCGCGGGCCGCCGGACTTGGCGTTGACATCGATCGGCGCTTCCTCGCGCGGCACGATCTTTTCGCTGCCGTCACCGGTGACCATGCGATCAGGCACCTTGGCGGAGCCATCGGCGGGCGCCGGCACGACCTTGGTCGGCGTGTTGTCTGCCTTGATGATCGGCGGTTCACCGCTGCGGGGCGATCCCAGGTAGGTCTTGTAGGCGAAGGCGCCCCCGGTTCCGACCACGGCCAGGGCAAGGATGGCCGCAACGGTCATCAGCCCGCCGCGCTTCTTCTGCGGAGCCTCGTCCTCGAGCTCATCCTCGGGATAGTCGCTTTGATAGGCGTAAGGATCGTCCGGATAGGACGGATCGCGCTGGAAATCCTGCTGCCCCGCTTCGAGCTGGCCATAGAGCGCGTCGTCATAGCGCGACGGATCGATCGGATCGTCGTGCTCGGGATAGGCCTGGGGCTCCTGGTAATCCGGCTCCGGTGCGGATTGCTGTGCCGGGAAGCGCTGCAACGGATGCTCTGAGTTCATGGCCGGCGCGTAGCGCGGCTGCTCGGCCACAGGCGGCTGCGGCTGGACGTTGGCACGCCGCATCCAGGACGGCGGTCCGGGCGGCGGTGGCGGCTCCTCGTATTGATGATCTTCGTAGCTCTCTGGAGCGTAGCTTTGCGCGTGCGCAGGCGGCTGGTACGGCTCGGGCGCCGGTGGAGTTGGCGGCCTCGCGGCGGGCCGGCCCTGCGTCGCGAACGGATCAGTCTGCCCGATCAGGCGCGCGAGTTCGGCCAAGGGATCGTTGTCTGCCCTGCCATACTGATCGCCACCGCGATCATAGTCATCGGAAGGATACGGTCTGTCCTGATATCGTCGATCGGCCATCGTGATGATGCGTCCCCTTCGGGAAAGCCGCCAGTCCTCGACCCGAACAGCGGCCTTCACCCACAAGGCATTCAACCAAGTCGCATTACGTACGCGAGCCGGCTTCTGCCGGTTAGCCCCACAAATTCCCTGAAGTAGTTCGCCCCAAACTACCGCATCTCGTCCGGGGCATGGACGCCGAGAATGGCGAGGCCCGATGCCAGGACCGAGACGACGCCCTGGACCATTGCCAGCCGCGCCTTTGTAAGCTGTGCATCATTATTGATAATGAAGCGTAAATAGGGCAGATCGCGCCCCTTCGTCCAAAGCGCGTGAAATTCGCTGGCTAAATCATAGAGATAAAAGGCAATTCGGTGCGGTTCGTGGGCCGCGGCGGCCGCTTCGACGGTCCGCGGATAAATTGCGAGCTGGCGCAATAAATCGAGTTCCACCGGGTCCGAGAGGCGCTCCATCGCGGAATCCAGCAACCAGGCGATCCGCGATTCGGTCGTCTCCGGCAGATCCGGAAATACCTCCGCCCTTGCGTTGCGGAAGATCGAGTGGCCGCGGGCGTGGCCGTACTGGACGTAAAACACCGGGTTGTCGCGCGACTGCTCGATCACCTTGGCGAGGTCGAAATCGAGCACCGCATCGTTCTTGCGGTAGAGCATCATGAAGCGGACGGCGTCCCGGCCGACTTCATCTACCACCTCACGCAAGGTGACGAAGTCACCGGCGCGCTTGGACATTTTGACCGGCTCGCCGTTGCGCAAGAGCTTCACGAGCTGGACGATCTTGACGTCGAGCGCAGCCTTGGTGGCCGTGACGGCCTTCACGGCGGCCTGCATGCGCTTGATGTAGCCGCCATGGTCGGCGCCCCACACGTCGATCATGTCGGCAAAGCCGCGATCGAACTTGTTCTTGTGATAGGCGATGTCGGACGCGAAATAGGTGTAGGAGCCGTCCGACTTGATCAGCGGACGGTCGACGTCGTCGCCGTAAGCCGTGGCCTTGAACAGAAGCTGCTCGCGGTCTTCCCAATCCTCGACCGGCGCGCCCTTCGGCGGCGGCAGGCGGCCCTCGTAGATGTCGCCCTTGGCGCGCAGGAAATCGATGGTCTCGGCGACCTTGTTGTTGCCGCTCTCGATCAGCGAGCGCTCGGAGAAGAACACGTCGTGGCGGATGTTGAGGGCCGCGAGATCGCCCTTGATCTCGTCCATCATCATCGCGATCGATTTTGACCGCACGGCCGGGAGCCATTCGGCTTCACTCACGGTGCGCAGCTTGTCGCCGTGCTCCTTCGCCAGCGCCTCGCCGACCGGCTTGAGATAGTCGCCGGGATAGAGCCCCTCCGGGATCGGACCGATGTCCTCGCCGAGCGCCTCGCGATACCTCAGGAACGCCGAACGTGCGAGCACGTCGACCTGGGCGCCGGCGTCGTTGATGTAATATTCGCGGGTGACGTCGTGGCCGGCGAAATCCAGCAGGCTCGCCAGCGCATCGCCAAACACGGCGCCGCGGCAATGGCCGACATGCATCGGCCCGGTCGGGTTCGCCGAGACGTATTCGACATTGACCTTCCCGCGCCCACTCAGGCGACCGTAGCTGGCCCCCTCGCGCAGCAAGGTGCGCAGCGCTTCCGCCCAGGCGGACGGCTTGAGCGTCAGGTTGATGAAGCCGGGCCCGGCCACATCGACCTTGGCGATCAGCGCATCCGCACGCAGACGCTCCGCGATCTGCTCGGCGAGATCGCGCGGCTTCGCCTTGGCCTCTTTCGCCAGCACCATCGCGGCGTTGGTCGCCATGTCGCCATGGGACGGATCGCGCGGCGGCTCGACCACAACGCGCGAGAAATCGACGCCCTCCGGCCAGTTGGCCTGCGCAGCGAGCGTGCGGCAGGCGGCGTGCACGCGCGCGAGCACGTCGGCAAAAAGGTGCAGCGATGAGGGTGTGTCGGCCATGGCCGCCGCCTAACGCAAATCCGGGGTCGAGTCAAAGAGCCGCTGGTGCTCGGTCAGGGCGAAACGGTCGGTCATTCCGGCAATGAAATTGCCGATCCGGCGCGCCCTGCCCGCCTCGTCCTCACCCTCCGCCCCGGCCAGCCATTCCGCCGGCAGCTCGCCGGGCGAGGCCTGGTACTTGGCGAACAGGTCGAACAGGATCTGTTCCGCCTCCCCCATCACCCGCATCACCCGCTTGTGACGGTACATGTGCTGATAGAGGAAGGTCTTGATCGCCGCCTCCTCGCCCGCCATCGCCGGCGGGAAGGCGATCATCGCCCGGCTCTGCTGGCGCACGTCCTGGGCTGATTGCGGCTGGATCGCCGCAAGATTCGCCTTTGCCTCGGCGAAGACGGCGCCGATCAGATGCGAAATCAGCTCGCGGACCAGCTCGGCGCCTCGCCTGACATCCTCAAGATTTGGATAGTGCGCACCGATCTCGGCGATGATCTCGGCCATCAGCGGGATCGTCTTGAGGTCGTCGACCCCAAACAGGCCTGCCCGCAGGCCGTCATCGATATCGTGGGCGTCGTAGGCGATGTCGTCGGCGATCGCCGCGACCTGCGCCTCCAGCGAGGCAAAGCTCCAGAGCTCCAGATCGTACGTCTTGACGTAGTCGGCGATGCCGACGGGAACGCCGTGCTCGCGGTAGCGTCCGACCGGCGCACCGCCGCGATCGGTCAGCGGGCCATTATGCTTGACGATGCCCTCGAGCGACTCCCAGGTCAGGTTGAGGCCGTCGAACTCGGGATAGCGGTGCTCGACCGCCGTGACGACGCGCAGGGTCTGCGCGTTGTGGTCGAAGCCTCCGGAGTTCTTCAGGCAGGCATCGAGCGCCCGCTCGCCGGCGTGCCCGAAGGGCGGATGACCGAGATCATGCGCGAGCGCCAGGGTCTCCGTGAGGTCCTCGTCGAGCCCCAGCTGCCGGGCCAGCGCACGGGCGATCTGTGCGACCTCGAGAGAATGGGTCAAGCGGGTGCGGTAGTGATCGCCCTCGTGGAACACGAATACCTGGGTCTTGTACTTCAGGCGGCGGAAGGCGGTGGAATGGATCACCCGGTCGCAATCCCGGCGGAACGGGCTGCGGGTGCGGCTCGGCGGCTCGGCGACCAGCCGGCCGCGGCTGCGATCGGGATCGCAGGCATAGGGCGCGCGGGGGGCAGCCATTCCGACGGACACGGTGAATTTAGTCCCTATCCATTTGATTCTGCGGACCCTTGCACTTAACTATGACGGACGCGGGATACCAAATGAATTGGGTATGACGCGGGACTATTGGAGTAGGACGATGACGACTGCCGTGACCATCAGCGACCGGGCCGCGCGCCGGATTGGGGAGATCCTCAAGGGCGAAGGCACCGGCGCCATGCTGCGGATCTCGGTCGAGGGCGGCGGCTGCTCCGGCTTCCAGTACAAGTTCGACATCGAGCGTGACCGCACCGACGACGACCTCGTCATCGAGCGCGACAACGCAGTCGTCCTGGTGGACTCGGCGTCGCAGCCGTTCCTGGCGGGCTCCGAGGTCGACTTCGTCGACGACCTGATCGGCGCCTCCTTCCGCGTCAACAATCCCAACGCCACCGCGTCCTGCGGCTGCGGCACCAGCTTCTCGATCTAGTCCTTCTTCAAGAAACCATCCGAGCCCTCATCCTGACGGCTTGCGGGGTTTTCTCGTCATTCCGGGGCGCAACGAAGTCGCAAGCTATGATGCGCAATTGCGCATCTGAGAATCCATCGGGCCGCAGAGATGGCCGCGCAATGGATTTCGAGCTCCCGCTGACGCGCGCCCCCATTGCGCACTTGCGCAATGTGGAATGACGAAGGGAGAGAGCGAAACCCCGCACTCAGTCCCTCATCCTGAGGAGGCCGCTAAAGCGGCCGTCTCGAAGGATGGCCACACCTGAGAGCCGGGCTTCATGGTTCGCACGGCGATGCGCAGCATCGTCCGGAGACGCGCTTCGCGCTCCTCACTATGAGGTCCCAGTAAGGCTAGCCGAACTCAAAATCTGAAAAACAACCCCATGCAAAGTAGCCGGAGAGCCGGCACGATACATTTCGGGTTTAGCGAAACTATTTGACACGTCGGGCAAACCAGGGGCAACATGTGATCGTCGCGAGAGCCCCAAGGACGGGGGCTCGGCGGGTCCGACACAGTCTGACGCCGAAGCGGCCCCTGCCGCAGTCCAATCATTCGAGAAGGTTCGAATCTCGCCAGCGGCGCCACTTAGATTAAGGACTCGCCAGAGACACCTGGACATGTCGGTGAATACGGAGATGGTCCATGAAACTCGCGCATGACGGCATCCAGCTCTCGTTCGACATCGCCGGGGCGGGACCGCTTCAATTCCTGTTCGTCCATGGCCTGGGCGGGGATCGCACGCACTTTGCGCCGCAGATGGAGTATTTCGCCCGTCAAGGTCGGGCGTTGAATGCCGAGCTGCGGGGGCATGGTGAGAGCGACAAGCCGCAACAGGCGTATTCGATCGAAGGCTTCGCCGATGATCTCGTCTGGCTGTGCAACCGACAGCAGATCACAAAGCCGGTCATCGTGGGTCAAAGCATGGGTGGCAACATGGCGCTCGAAATCGCCGCCCGCTATCCGGACTTTCCTGCAGGCCTGGTGCTGCTCGATTCAGGGGTGCTCTTCCCTGCCTCAGCAGGGACGGTGTTCGCCGGGTATCTGGAGGGCTTAAGGGGCGCGGATTTTGCGGACGAGGTGCGGAAAATTGTGGCGGACTCCTGTCTGCCGACCGACAGATGCCGCGCCCATGTTGAACAGACCTTTCTGGCGACGCCACAGCACGTGCTGGTGTCCACGTTTACAAGTCTGTTCCCCTGGGATGTGCATCGGGCGCGTGAGTGCGCCCAGGCGTGCCGGGTCCCGGTGCTCTACATCGAAGCGGCCCATCGGCTCGCGGATCTGGATCATTTTGCGGCGCTGTGCCCGCAACTGGTCACGGCCAAGGCCGTCGGCTCCGGGCATTTCCTGTCGCTGGAAGTGCCGGAGCAGATCAACCCGATGATCGACCGGTTTATCTCGCTCTACGTGCGAAGACCCGAGTAAGTTTCAAATTACGGTGACACCCATTAGCCGGTCGGTCGTCAAGGGCGCAGCGCATTTTTTTTGGCAGCGCTAGCTGCCAATTTCTT
>NZ_JBBIAM010000171.1:0-15561 GCF_054185185.1 Bradyrhizobium sp. UFLA05-153 | reverse complement strand
GGCCAAGTCGCCCACAGGCGCGTCTTCGAATGATCCGGGATCAGCTTGACGTCCGAGAGCCGCTGTAGGGCGCCACGCTTCATCGATATCCCATAGCCGGAGTCGGAGGCCTATTCCAATTGAAGTCCGGACGGACATCTGCACCGCGGCGGCCGCAGGCCTGGCAGACGAAGCGCGGCTCGATGTCAGACAGCCGCACCTCATCCCGCCAGCAGTCAGCGTTGAGGGCAACGCTATGGCTGCAACGGTAATCGGCGCACCAGACCAATACTCCACGCATGCCCATCTCGCGCATGTCGCCGAAGGTAATCTTGAACGGGCGGTGTGCGGTTCTCGCGGCGGACAGGTCTACGCATGCCGCTATCCAAGCGGCATCGTAAACCTAGATCGCGCCCATCTTCACACAGATCGCATAAGCAATCACAAAGGCGGGGAGAAAGAGAAGAAACCACACGACGCCGGCCGGCTCGCGATGCGATGCGAACTCACGGTTTGCGTCCGTCTTTTGGCCGTGAGGGACAATTGAATAGACCTGACTTGGACGCCTGCGTCTGGCTGCCTTCCTTAGGAGCTGCTTGACAGTGGTTTCGTGCTCGATTGTCGGGGCGTCTTTTCGATCGGACATCCGTGCTCTACCTCTTTGCCTTGAGCCCGATCGTGACCAGCCCATCACGCCCATCTTCACACAGATTGCATAAGCAATCACAAATGAATCGCGCACGCGACATGATTGAGTTGGGCCACAGGGCTTGCACCTCGGCTTGTTTCGAGGGAGGGCGGAGGCATGCAGGCACCCGGTCGAAGCCTCGAAGGGGTGAGGGCGGCATGCAGGATTCAAGCGCCTCCCATGCGCCTCGCAAATTATCGATTCCTCGCGGTTCAGAACGGCGGCGGGCTGCCCCGACGTTGGGCCCGCCGGTTCACGCTGGCGGGCTGCAAAAAGGCCGCAGCGTCGAATGCCGCTGCGGCCCCGCCGGGTCAAAAAAGAATTGGTGAAGTATTAGCCAGCCCCGGTAGCCAACAGGGTACGCGCCGATAATTCCGCACCTCAAATCAAATCCGGCGGGTCACTTAACGAACAGGATTAACTGTTGCAGTGGAGACATCATTAGGACAGCTGCTCTGACTGATTATAGGGAAGAGCTGACGTTGGCCTGGCTGGCCTACCGAGGCTGGTAGTAGTCCGGAGTGGCGGGGGATCGGCTTCCTTTAGCATCGAAAGGAATTCGATCCTGACGGGAGCCGGGGCCCGTGGAGTGGCTGGCAAGACAAGTCTCTTTTACGACCCTTCCAATCCAGAACTGGATGTTATTTGCACTTGCGGGACTGATCATCGGTGCAGCGTTCGTCTTGATTGTGCGCGTGATGGCATCGCGCTGAAACTATGTGCAGCGGGGGTGCTGTTCGGGCCGGCTGCCCGTTAGTTTGTCATTTAAGGCTAACCCGGCTTCGCTACACTCTCCACATATCTTCTCTTCGCGAATCATGAACGGAAGGCATGGCAAAATCGTCTAAGCTGGTCGCTGCAAAGCGAGGCAAGATCTTGTTGGTGCGGCGTCGATCGGACGGTTTGTGGATGTTTCCAGGCGGCCGCAAGCGTGCACGTGAAACGAACAAGGACTGCTTGCGGCGCGAGATTGGCGAGGAGTTGCCAAGCTCAAACTGGGTCGCCTGAGCCTCTGGAAAGAACTGAAGGTGAAGAACAAACGCTCCGGCCGTCGAATGAGCGATGCAATCTTCATTGCGCGTAACGCCAAGGGCAGGTTAGCGATTGGCGATAAGAAGGAGATCGATCGTGCGATGTGGCGAAAACCCCACCGTGTTCGTCTGACACCGACATCCCGTCATATTCGGGACAAGTTACTTCCGAGATAGATCTGCCGAGCAGCCTCACTCAGTTGCCAACTTGGTTTCGATATAGGCGTTCACGGTTTCGGCAAAGGAGCGCTGAACACCAACCACGGCATTGCGCTGGGCTAGAACGTCCTGCTGGAGAAGCCGCAGATCGCTCTTACGGGCCATAGCTGGGGTGACCTCCAGGTACTCGTTGATAGCTCTTTCAGCTAAGGGCAGGGCATTTGGATCTCCCTTAGCTATCAGTCGGCGCAGGATTCCCAAGCAGGTGTCCAAGTATGGCATAGTTTGAAATATAGATGCACAGTCACACCTTATCCACTTCCGATCGCGGGCAAGAGACCAGTGTCTCATCTGCTGCCGCCAGCACCACGCGACATCTTCCACTCAACTCGGAAAGCACGCCTGAGCTGTCAGTGTTAGCGGCGAAAGGTTCAGAATCTCCGGGAATCGAAAAGCATACGTAGCGCTGACTTGATTGCCACAGGTCGGCGCCGAATAGGTGAACGTTTGCGCCGGCAAGCTTAGCCCCAGTGCCTGTTGGGCGGCGTAGCCGGTGATGGCAGTGCTACTTGGACACAGCGTGGGATTGACGCTGGCGCAACGCGCCGCGAACTCGGCGCCATGCTGTAAGCCAATCTGCGTCCATAGAACCAAGCCAAATTCGATAATACCAAAGATAAACAGGAAAAAAACGGGCGCGGTCAATGCAAACTCGAGAGCCGTGGCTCCTCGGGTGTCGTGCCACAGAGCTCGGAGCTTCATTGCAGCCTCGACGTCGCTTGGGCGGTAAACGTATAAAGCGGAGCAACGATCTGATAGTTGATGAGCGTATGGTACGTTGCTTGAGCCGAAACCGTGGCATAGGTGCCGGCAAGGTTGCCGCTCGGGCAAGTCGAGCCGCAACTCACGGTGCTCAGGCCAGCGGTGCCGGGACAACCACAGAATTGAAATGCGCCGGGCGAGGCCGTGATCGATGATGAATTGGTGGCGCTCGTTACCGCTGCGGAGATTCCTGTCGTGTCAAAGCCATGCGTAATCGCGTATTGGGCACCGACTTGCGCGGCGCCTTCAACTTGCATCTTGCGATAAACGGCCAGACCGATATCGGTGACCGAGACGACCATCAGCGACAGGAGCGGAATCAAGATCCCGAATTCTATCGCCGCAGCGCCCCTCGCATCGCGAATGCCACCCTGAAGAAGAGTACGCCAGACACGCACTGACCTTACACTTCCGAGCAAAGGCTGAATGGTCATGACAAGCTTCCTCACTCGACAAGTTGCGCGGTTTGGACTCCGATGTTGGCGGTGCCAAGTCCAGAACAGTTGACCTGAACATTGGATGTGCCGGTGAAAGTAATGGTGTCAGCGATGATTTTTGTGCACGAGGTGCTGGTGCCGCTACCGCCGCTAAAACTTAGATTCGCCTTGGGAAGATAGATGGCGCCATTAAAGATCTGTGTAGCGCCGCCGGTCAGATTGAAGGTTGTTCCCACCGGCATGTTGCGATCGCCATACATGACGATGCCCTGGGTCGAGCCCGACGTCGGCGCCGTCAGATTGATGATCGCGTTGCTGCCCAGTGAGGCCGTGCCCCAGTTGCTGCCTGAACCGGTGAACACGAGCGTTACGCCAGTTCCAGTCAGCGTAGCGTTACCGGCCACGCTTAGGTTTGCACCGTCTAGATAGTAGATACCAGGGTCGAGGTCCAGGGTGGCTCCAGCGTTGACGGTGATATTCCCGCTATAGCAGCCGGGGCTGAGCGAGTTGGTCTTTCCGTTGGCATTGATCGTGATCTTGCCGTTGCTGCAGCTAGGCTTTGCCGGCGGATAAACGCTTGAATAGGGGTCGGCAGTCGGTCTTGCATGGGTCCTGATGCCGTTTGTCGCCGTGATGCTGCTCGCGCCGGAGATGTCCCCGGAAACTGAAACCTGATTGGCGGCCACCGTTCCGCTGCCGCTGACGTTCAGTGACGGGCTCGCGCTGGAATTGCTGTAGAGATTACATTTGATGAGATTGAGCTGATTGCTCCCGCTCACATTCACTGCAGGACTTGCTGTCGAGTCGAGTGCCAGCACGCAGCCCGTTCCGGAATTCGGCATCGCGACAGAGCGGGCGGTGATGAGAACCGGGTCAGAGCCAAACAACGCAGACAGCAGCCGTGGCTGCGATTGACTGACAACAACTTCGACGGCCTGAGTGTTGGCAACATAACTGCCAGTCGTCGGCGGCTGACTGACGCTAATGGTGACGTTGTTCAAGCCATTCGTGTAGCCATAAGCGGCGGTCACGGCGTTGGCCTCGGCCGCCAAATTGCTTCCAGCGGTTGCAGCGCTTACAGCTCCTGAATCTGCAGCGCTCTGCATATTCTTATGCTTGTAATACCACCATCCGACCTCCGTGCCGAGGCCGGCCGCGCCGACCAGAACGGGCATGAGCAGCGCGGAAATAATCACATAACTGCCCGACTGGTCTTGGATAAAGCGTCGAAGAATGCCTGGCTCGCGCGCGCAGCTCGGCGAGGCTTGTCGCAAAGCAGGGTCGAAGTTCATGCTCAAGGGTTCAAGGCGCATTGCAGCCTCATGCAGCTGATTGCAACTTTTTCCCGAGTAGAATTTACGAGCCGTTTTAAAGGCGGCCTAAAAGGATCGATAAAATTGAAAAGAGGCTTGGTGAAGCTTTGGGATTACGATGTTCGGTCGCCGCATTCTCCGGTCGTGGGTACAATTTGACCTCCGCTCTTATTATCGACCTGCAAAATGTAGCCTGCCCGAGAACTGCTCGACGTTCGAAGGCGGATAGGTCGCCGCTTTGATGATGGCATACCCGCTTTCACCCGCCGCACTGCACGAATTCAGCTCAGCAGTTTTGCCCCAGCCGCCGTCATCGCCCGCTGGGAAAACTCGCTGATCTACTACGGCGATGTTCACGTCGGGACTATCGGTCTGCGGAGCAGAAACCGGTCGAGAGTGATTCATGGCATGGCGCTGCGGCTCGCGACTGGACGGCGGAGAAGTATGCCGCATGGGCGCGCGGCGAGAATATGCCATTGCAATTGCCGGCGTCCGTGGCGGCGAACGTTTCGACAGCCACGCCCCGGCCGTGAGTTACATCCATCGCGCGCACATTAGCGTCGCGCGCCAATTGGCCGAGACCAATGATATGCAATAATCCCCGAATACTTGATCAAGTTTAATGAGGTAATTGCGTCATAGGTGTTGAAGGGCTGAGCGATGAAAGCGTTTTGCGTCTGTACGAAAACATTAAGCAACAGGTCTCGGCTGACAAGCTCAATAGAGGCCGTCACCGCCTAATGGGCGAGGCCGCCAAGCAGCAAGCCGAGCGGCTGCGAGAAGAAATCGATCGCCGACGCTTGCGGTACAATCCAATAGACTGGTGAGGCCGGGTGCCCTCCATCCACCCGTAAACTTCTAAAGTGTCCGGCCGTCGTCGGTCGGATAGCGGTCCCTTGCCATGCGAACCGATGAGGATACCAAGCCACCTCCGGCGTGCGAGAACTGCGCGCGAAATGATGCCGGTGGGACAATTGCCGGCAATCGGAAATCGCAGAGCCGTCCAGGTCTACAAGTGTCGTCCCTCCGGCGCATCGGGGTTTAGCCCGGGCATCAGATGCAAGCGGCATCTTCAAGCTCGTCCTCCAGGCATCCCGGCGCATCGGGGTTCAGCCCGGGACATAAGATGCAAGCGGCGGCTCCGTATCCTTAAGCCGGCGACGACCAGCAGTTCGCATCGAGCTTCGCGCTCCGAGGCAGGACGTAGAACGGCCTCCACTAGTCGTCGCGTCACGCGGCGGTCGGACAGCCGCGTGGCGATGATCGCACGCCAAGCAAAGCATCCGGAGCTGTCGGTCGTGCTGTCGGCTGATATCGAAGTCCGCATCTGCATCGCGGTCCGGTGTGATAATGCAGCTTCCGCTGCCGATCTGCTGAGCCGGCGTCACGCCCGTGCAGAAGACGTTCTTGTCGCACTCATGGCATTTGAAAGTGTCTCGGACAGAGGCGTTCTTGCTGGCGTCGTCTTGCCGTGGCCCACTACGACGCGCTCATTGATTACGGGTTTGCCGTCAGGCCGACATCACGACAAAACCGGCGCGTGGGAAATGCACACAGACCTCTCCGACCGCGGGATCGCTGCGTCGGATGACGATCTCATGGACGCCCGAGGCGACCAACTCGCCGATGACCGGGTCGCGTCCGGTATCATCCGGCGTGACGGTCACTGTCTGACCAGGTTTCCGGCCGATCGGATCTCGCGGATCGGGGATTACGCTGGCGATCGACGTAGCGTCCCTCGCCGCATCGAGCGCTTTTTTCGAGGTCGTTGGGCTCCGCCTGCCGTGGCCGATTGCGGCAATGCGCTCGGTCCAACTCAGCAGCCTCGGAAAGCCGTCGAGCGGCACCGCCGTTGGCCCGAATTTTTGTTTCAAGAACCAAATCGGATGGTAGGCGGCGAGATCGGCAAGGCTAGCGGCAGAGCCCTGCAAGAATGAGCGCTCGTCGATCAGCATCTGATTCAGCCAATCGAAATGCGCGCGCAACTGATCGAGCAGGTTCGGTACTGCCGCCATCATCGCGGCCGGATCGATATTTCGGCCGGAGAATGTGGCCCGATCTTCGAGAAATCCTTCGGGCAACGCGTCGGGTCTCTTCGCGAACGCGATGCTAACAGCCGGGCTGAACGTGGTCTTCTCGGCCCACCAGGCAAGCGCATCGGCCGCGCCGTGGCCGGCGGGATAAAAGCTCGGGGTGGGATGCCGGCGCTCGAGTTCGCGCATAATCAACTGGCTATCGCAATAGATGTCTGCGCCGATCTGCAACACGGGCGTCTTGCGGTAGCCTCCGGTCAGCGCCGTCAGGTCGGGTTTTGGCATGATGACGGGGATTTCCACCGATTCCCAGGCCAAGCCCTTCAGACCAAGACCGAGCCGAACTTTCTCCGAATAGGGAGAGGTCTCGTAGTGATGCAGGATGATATCGGTCATCGAGACGGCCCTCGTTTTGGGATGATCGTTGCCCTGGATATCCCGCTCGCATCACCGGCTCTACCATAATCTTTAGCGATCTTACGTTCGGCGGTCGGCCAACTTCAGGAAAGTCGAGAGAAGTGTTGAAACGCCGAGGGTGTAAGGCCGTAAGCCCGTTTAAATGCGGTACTGAAATGGCTGTAGCTTGAAAAACCGAGGTCGAGCGCCAAGCCCGTCAAATCTGAACAATCATCAAGCAGGTCAAGCGCCCGGGCGAGCCGCAGTTGGAGTTGATAACGACAAAGCGGCAGACCCTCGACTTGCCGGAACAGCTGAGTGAGATAGACCGGCGAGACGCCGACGGCGCTGCCAATCTCAGCCAACGTCCATCGGCGTCCAAGATCTGAAGAAAGCACAAGTTTGGCGCGGTCCACCAGTTTTTGCCGCCCTACGCTGCCGGATGCGGCGTACGATGTGCGCTTCCCGAGGGCGCGGCTTACCAGCGATAGGAT
This sequence comes from Bradyrhizobium sp. UFLA05-153, assembly GCF_054185185.1. Taxonomy (NCBI): domain Bacteria; kingdom Pseudomonadati; phylum Pseudomonadota; class Alphaproteobacteria; order Hyphomicrobiales; family Nitrobacteraceae; genus Bradyrhizobium; species Bradyrhizobium sp. UFLA05-153. Next base: position 8,209 of record NZ_JBBIAM010000171.1, on the reverse strand, counting down.
CAAATCCTCAGCTTCAAGAGTCTCAGTCATCCCGCGGGCAAGACGATGACGCACAAGTGCTGCGAGCAACTGTGCGGGCGCATCAATACGCATGCGAGGCCGGTTGAAAAGGAGTCGAGCTTTCGTATGGAGGAAGTCGGCAGGCGCCAGCTCCAACAGCGTCGCCTCATCGATTCCGATCGATAGACTTGCATCGCCGCCTTCAAGAGGATGGCTAACTCGATAGGGTTCACTTTCATTAAAGAACACCACCTGATTCGCTTCCGCGACTGTCTCGACCTGACCTGTATGATGCACGTAGACGCCGCGGTAAGGAAACACGAGATGTGTTGTGCTAACGCATTCCTCGGCGCTTTTGTGCTTGCATGTGCCTGAGCACAAAACGTCCCACACCGCTACGGTGTCAGTCGCCAAAAGTGGGTGAGAGCTGATTTCAGCCATTGTTGAACTGCCTACCCGGCCGCGTCGAGCTCAGTATCCTCGGTTGTCGGTTACGGTTCCTCGCCAGCTAGGTCATGGCCGCCTACGCGCGGCATCGGCGTCTGCTATTTACGAGAGCGGATATTCGCCAAGGTGAATGGTAGGTCGGCTAAGGCCATTTCCGGACTCATGACGTCAACGGAGTTCTTTTTCGACCGTTCCATTGAGGTCTATGAACTCGACGGCAAGATTTTCTCCCTCGGCATATCCAAGTTCTTTCAGCCGCTGTTCGAATGCTGTCCACAATGGTCCCGTGCGGGGCGTCGCGATACCCACCCGCGTCATTTTGCGCGGTGCTTGCGCGCTGGACAGACGTGCAAGCGTGGTACCACCTCCCATGACGGCTAGGCCGGTGAGGGAATCACGCCGTCTCATGGATTTCTCGCCCCTAAGAGTGCTGCGCTGTAAAAGCCTAACACAGTCTTCGAACGACTACGGTGTGGTCGCATTGCAGCAAATTGGGCCGCTCGACTTCCGCTAATGGGATGGTCCGGCCGTGCTCCAGCCCCGCCAGTGCGAGAAGCTGGCAAGGGCCGCTCAAGTCAAGGAGCACGCCATGTCTCAGAAACTCAACACAGCGATCGCCGTGATCGGCATCGATATCGGCAAGAACTCGTTCCACCTCGTGGGTCATGATCACCGCGGTGCCATCGTGCTGCGTCAGAAGTGGTCACGCAGCCAGGTGGAAGCACGGCTCGCCAACTTGCCGCCGCGCTTGATCGGTATGGAGGCTTGCGTTGGCGCGCATCACCTCAGTCGCAAGCTCCAAATGCTTGACCACGACGCTCGCTTGATGCCGGCGAAATACGTGCGCCCCTACTCGAAGGGGCAGAAGAATGACTTCCGAGATGCGGAAGCCATCGCTGAGGCTGTCCAACGCCCGACCATGAAATTCGTCGCGACCAAGACAGCCGACCGGCTCGACCCTCAGGCGCTGCACCGCGTCCGCGATCGATTGGTCGGCCAGCGTACCGGCGTCATCAATCAGATCCGTGCGTTCCTGCTGGAGCGGGGCATCGCCGTACGGCAAGGTCTGCATTCCCTGCGGTCCGAGTTGCCGGATATCCTCGCGACGCGTACCGATGTGCTCTCGCCTCGCATGTTGCGCATCATTGAGGATCTGGTGGGCGACTGGCGCCGGCTGGATGCGCGTATCGAGCGAGATCGAAACGCTGGCCCGTCAAGTTAAGGCCTGCGAGCGACTGATGACGGTGCCCGGCATTGGCCCGCTTATCTCTAGTGCAATGGTGGCCGCGATTGGCACTGGAGACGTGTTCTCGAAAGGCCGCGACTTCGGCGCCTGGCTTGGACTGGTGCCGAAGCAGATATCGACCGGCGACCGCACGATCCTCGGCAAGATATCAAGGCGCGGCAATCGCTACCTACGCGCGCTGTTCGTCCAAGCCGCATGGGTCGTGCTGGTCAGGGTCAAGTGCTGGGAGCGCTACGGCCTCAAATCTCGGATCGAAGCTGCCAAGAAGCGATTGCATCACAACGTGCTGGCGATTGCGCTCGCCAACAAGCTCGCCCGGGTCGCCTGGGCGGTTCTCAACAAGGGACGCGCCTTCGAGTGCGTCAAGGCTGAGGCGACGGCGTCCTGACCTGGCTGATCCTCGCGCCGTGCTCGGAGCCGTCAAGGCGCAGCCTGGCAGCGTAGAGCAAGACGTCAGGACAGCACGACGGCCGGCCTTGACGGCCCCTTGCGCGCGGCGCGTCTGCGCGCGCAGGCCGGGACGAAGGAACGACCGCCAGGCACGAACAAAGGAACGGCGCGAAGTGAGGAGCTATCGAGATGACGTAACCAACATCCCTTACCCGCCGAGGTCTGCGAGAGGATGAGACGACGATGGAAGATCGGTCTTCCCGGCGCATGCGAACACTGGTGACCCGAATGGCCCGTTCGAGGCCTGTCCGCTAATCAGCTCGAATGCGCGCTGATATCCATGATGGCCCGGAGCACAGCACGCTCCAATCAGAGGCCGGATACATTGATGCAAGACCGCATCTGACAGGTTGACGAAACCTCTTGCAACGCACGGCCGGACCATACATCAGGGTCACAAGCAGCGGTCAAGGCAAGCACACCCCGGCGTCCGGTTTACCGCCAACAGCCGATGTGACAACGGTTGGAGCTATGGTCGGCTTGGGGCCACAAGCGGTCATTTCTCGCCAGGTCACTTAACTAAGCGGTGGCGTCCGATGATGGTGAAGCGGGCGATCGCGGCGACCGCCTGACGCATTGCTGACGTAAAAAACCGGCCGCAGGGGCCGGGCTGAACCAAAGTCTGTTGCGCGAGAGGAGAAAACCACTTTCGCGTGGCGGCGGCTAGACCACCTCGGCGAGCGGTTTTCAATCGTAGAAGAACTAGGCCTGCCGCAGGATCGCGGCCGGGGGCGACGGCGCCGCGGTTCGTCTGTCAGCCCCCGGGGCCGTCCTTCATGATGTAGCCCATCAGGTCGTCCACGTTGTGCTCCAAATCCCGGATGATGTTCTTGACGACGTCTCCGATCGAGATCACGCCCACGACCTTGCCCGCGTCTAGCACTGGCAGATGGCGAAAACCGCGCGCAGCCATCATTGCCATGCAGCCTTCTAGCCGATCGTCCGGCTTGACCGTCACCGGGTTGCCCGTCATCACTTGGCCCACCGGCGTCTGCTTCGCATCGAGCCCGGGCAGCAGCACTTTGATGGCGCAGTCACCCTGGGTCACGATACCGACCAGCACGTCGTCGTCGATGACCAGCACCGACCGGACCTGGTTGTCGCGCATCTGGCGCAAGGCTTCGACGACCATGTCGCCGGAACGAACACGGATCAGGGCGCCACTCTTCTGGGCCAGAGCGTTTTTTACAGTGCTCATCGATCTCCTGTCGTGGGCCCTGTTCCTTCCCGCCTTGCAGGTTAGTCGAAATATCTTGCCTTGTCAGCACCGCGCCGGGCTACGCCATCGAGGCGGTGAAGATCCCGCTGTCGGGATCGGTGGCAGGCTTCGCTGGCACATCGCCTGCAGCACCTTCACACTTCCAGCTCGAAGCCGCTGCCTTCCGTTTCGATGGATGTGCCACGTCTATTTCCCTCACCGAGGCAGCAGGTCTTGTTTCGGGATCGGGCTGTAACACCAACCCGTAAACCCCAGTCAGGCACCTCGGCGAAATGGAAGTAATCAAGCGGTTCGGCGACAACGCCCGCAACGTTTCTGCCTCCGTCGCCGGTGCTGACAGAAGGCGCTATGATCACATATGCCCCAAAATGGATTGGCGTCCATGAGAGGTCTGCTCGGGGTCAGACTCGGAATAACTCGCAGTGAGCACAACGAGTCCGCTCTGCGCCGATAGGCGGACGTATCCACTGATACCTTGCGTGCCTCGATGGCGGCGACGGAGCCGCCCGCGGTGTACAGCACGGCGACATGACGGCTAACCAAATCACTGGCGAGTTGCTGTAGCCGATCATACTTACCCTCCGCCCAGCGATACTCCACAACAACGTCGTGCCGTTCGCGAAAGCCAGATTCCTCTAGCCCGCGTAGAAACGCCGCAACGAGATGCGCGTTCGGTCCAGGGGACCCGCCGTGCGGGAAACCAACCACTGGTACGTGCTGCTGCGCCCTCGCTGCGAGCGGCCACGCGAGGCTGGCACTGCCAAGCGCACCGAGGAATTCGCGCCGCCTCATGCCCGCCTCCGACCCAAGAGACAACAGCTTATCGTTTCAGCCGGGCTCATTGATAGGGGCCAAAAATCCAGCTTCGCTACTGCGTACATTCTGTCCGATGTCCGTTGAGGGTCAAAATGCGAAGAACTCAGCGTGTTCGCTATGCCCCACTCAGCGGACCTCAATGAGAGCTGCCGCCACTTCGCTGATCGGCCACTACCGAACTACGCCGCCCGTTGCAGCCGCTCATCGATTTCCTCGCGCAACAGCCCGAAGTCGATCGGCTTGGTCAGCAGTCCGGCGGCCCCGAGTTGAGCAGCTTTCTTCTTTGTCGCTTCATCGCCGTAGGCCGTGATCATGATCACGGGCACGTTCGGCCTCGCTGCCCTTACCTTCGGCAGCATTTCAAGTCCGCTCATGCCGGGCATGTTGATGTCCGACAGGATCAGGATCAGTAAGGGATCGGCGATCGTCTTCGTGCGCTCCAGCGCCTCCGCCGCTGACGTCGCAAACTCCATGACAAAACGTCCGGAGCGAATGTCCCGGCGGAATTGCTGGCGAAACAGGTGTTCGACGTCGGGTTCGTCATCGACCACGAGGATATAGGTGCTCAATTTCTCTGCCCCTGCTTCTGCTTGCTAAGGCATGACACGCGGCAACGTAATAACGAATTCGGTAAAGGAACCGGGTTCAGTCACAACTTCAATTGTACCTCCGTGCTGTTTCACCACGATGTCGTGGCTCATGGACAGCCCGAGCCCGGTACCTTCACCAGCCGGTTTTGTCGTGAAGAACGGGTTGAAAATCTTCTCCCGGATTTCGAGCGGGATGCCATTACCATTGTCGCGGATGCGCACTTCGACCCTGTCGCCGAGGTTTCGTGTTGCCGCTTTTAAGCTCGGTTCAAAGCCGTTGCCGGCCGTCCCTGCGCGCTGGGTAGCGGCGTAAAACCCGTTCGAGATCAGGTTCAAAAGCGCCCGGGTGACCTCCTGCGGGTAGATGTCGGCAACTCCGATCGCCGGATCGAAATCGCGCTCCAGTGTGATGTTGAAACCCTGTTTCTCTGCGCGGGCTCCATGGTAGGCGAGGTTAAGGCTCTCGTCGATGATTGCGTTGATCTCAACTGCCCGATGCTCACCAGAGCCCTCGCGGGAATGCAGCAGCATGTTCTTGACGATGGAGTCGGCGCGCCTGCCGTGCTGTACGACCCTTCCGAGGTTGTCCTTCAAGGTGCCGGTCAGCTCGCTGACTTCCTCGCGGACCTTGCTAGGCAAGGCTACCGGTTTGAGTACGTCGCTCAACTCGTCTGTCAACTCGGATGAGAGTGCCGCAAAATTGTTCACGAAATTGAGCGGGTTCTTGATCTCGTGCGCGATGCCGGCAGTCAATTGCCCAAGCGCCGCCATTTTCTGGGCATGGACCAGGCTCGCCTGCGCCGTCTGCAACTCGCGCAACGCCGTCTCGGCGGCGTCCCGTGCTGCGCGAACCGCCTGCTCGGCGCGCTTCCGCTCCGTGATGTCGGCATAGATCAGCACGAAGCCGCCGCCCGGTACCGGATTGCGGCGCACCTCGATGACGCGGCCGTCGGGCCGCATACGCTCGAAGCGCATCTCAAGCCTGGTGTCTTCGACCGTGCGGCTGAGTTGAGCTTCGAGATCGGCCGAGACGTACTCGCCGCGCTCAGCGAGATAGCGGAAATATTCGGCAAAGCTCGGCCGCGCGGCTAGAAAAGCGTCGGGCAGCTCGAGCATCTCCTGGAAATTGCGGTTCCACGCGGTAAGTCGCGCCGCGGTATCGAACATGACGACCCCGTCGCCCATATTGTCGAACGTGACGCGCAGCTCGGCCTGACGACCGCGCAATTCATCGAAGAGCCTGGCATTCTCGATCGCGATCACAGCCTGGTCGGCGAAGCTGGTGGCGAGTTCGATCTCTTTGTTCGTAAAAGGTTCGACGAGCGTCCGGGCAATGCTGTATACACCTATCAGCGTATCCTCGCGAAGCAGCGGAATGCCAAGCGTCGTGCGGTAGCCGGCGATCTCCTGCCCTTCGCTGAGGGTGTATTCTGGATCCTGCAAGACATCGGGGATGAGGACGGCTCGACGCTCCAACGCGGCGCGACCGGATGTCGAGCCGCGACCAGGCGTGAACGGGTGCGTTTGAAAGAATTCTCTTGCCTCCGCCGAAAGCCCGCAGGCCGCGATCAGGTGCCACAGGTCATGGCGCAGGTGGAACATATATACCTGGTCTGCGCGGCAGAGACGCGCCACGGTCTCCACCAGCGTGTCGAGCACCGTCTCGAGGTCGATGGACGACCGGCTGATAGTCTTGAGCACGTCTGCGGTGGCGGTCTGTTGCTGCAGCGACTCCTCGAGATCGCGCGTCTTGGCCTGGACCTCGTCGAACAGGCGGACGTTGGCGATCGCGATCACGGCCTGGTCGGCGAAGGTCTGCAGCAGCTCAATCTGTTTCTCGCTGAATGGACGTACCTCCATACGGCGAAGCGCAATTACGCCGATGCACTCGCCTTCGCGCAGCAGGGGTACGGCCAGCACGGTGCGAGCACCGTCCCGGCGTGCGAGTTCGCGCCCGTCGGGAAACTCGTCGCCTTCAGGCGAAAGGAGGTCATGCACATGTACAGCTCTGCGGTCGACTGCCGCACGCCCCGTGACCCATAGGCGGTTGATTGGCCGCCGTTTCCAGACAACCGGGGCCGACCCGTGCTGCACCTGGAATACGAGGTGATCGCCATCCCTCAAGGCGACGTGGGCCTCTTCTGCTTCGCAAATCACGCAGGCGCTCTCCACGATTGCCGTCAGCACCGGTTCGACATCAGTCGGCGATGAGGCGATGACCTTGAGGATGTTAGCGCTGCCGGTCTGGTAGGTGAGGGCGTCCGTCAAATCGCGCGTCCTGGTCCGCACCTCGTCGAAGAGGCGGACGTTCTCGATCGCGATCACAGCCTGGTCGGCAAATGTTGTCGCCAATTCGATCTGCTTTTGTGTAAACGGACGCGCTTCCTTCCGCGTTATTACGATGACGCCAATGGGGGCGCCATCGCGCAGCATTGGTACCGCGAGGACGGCGCGAAAATCCGCAAGCCGCTGGCCTTCCGTGAAGGTGTATTCCGGATCGGCAAGCGCATCGGGGATATGAACGGCTGTCCCTTCGAGCAACGCGCGTCTGATCGCCGAGCCTCTGTCCGCCGCGACCGGAATGGTTCTGGAGTATTCGATAAACTGGTCAGGAAAACCATAAGCCTCCGCCCGAAAGAACACGCCGCCACGTTGGCGAGTGATTTGCGCCATGTCGGCATCGCACAGCCGGGCAACCGACTCGACGAGAGCTTGCAGCACAGCCTGCAGGTTGAACGTCGAGCGACTGATGACTTTCAGAACTTCGGCTGTGGCGCTCTGTTGCTCCCGCGTCTCTTTCAACTCGCGGGAGAGAATGCTGACCTGTTTTTGCAGATCGGCAACGGAAGGGACCGCAATCGCGCGAGCCTTGGCCCTATTCGCGCGCCGCCCCTTAATCGGTTGCTCGTTTCCATCACGTTGTCGCATTTCGCTCCCCTGGGGCGGATCACGACAAGGCTTAATCTTATGCAAATCTTGCGTTTCCCGCTATGGCAAGAAGTCCGCCTGGGGGCAAAATGAAGAACTCAACGTGAGTAAATCGAGTCCGCAATAGGCGGCCACCTCTCGCCGCCTTGTCGCTGTCGATGCGGAATACTCGCCCGAGGAGAGCAACCCCAAGACCTCGCCTGGAAGGGGCGAGATCGAACCCGACTTGCGGTCGTTGGAAGTGCGCGGTGTGATCTCGCCGGGGAGGGCCGCTCGGGTAGATGTGCCGTTCTGGTCACAGTCTGCGCAGAAAACAGCGTGCGCGCCCATTTGCCTTATTCGATGACTTTTTGGGCGGAACATTGGTCGCGCGCTCGACTTTCAACCACCGCCGAGCCCCGCAGTGTAGCCTGGAGCTGGACGCGGAGTGAGGGCGAAGAGGAGATCATCGTGACGAGGGTGGCAAAGCTTCTTGCAGTAACCGCAATACCTGCATCTGTCTCTTATACACAT
>NZ_JBBIAM010000170.1:0-15993 GCF_054185185.1 Bradyrhizobium sp. UFLA05-153 | reverse complement strand
CGCCCACAGGCGCGTCTTCGAATGATCCGGGATCAGCTTGACGTCCGAGAGCCGCTGTAGGGCGCCACGTGATTTCTGTCACAGATAAAAAATCCGTCCTCAGGCATCTACACGAGCAGTGAGGCACTGGCTCGCTTCGAGCCAGATGTTGTTCACAGATGCAAACACTTTGGATAAATCATCATGATGCGTGAACTCATCGATACGGACCTCGAGGCGGTGGCTGGTGGTACTGTCAATGTCGCTTCGATCTCGATCCCGACGTTGACCCAGACTCTTCTTCAGAACAACTCGCTCAACCAGACCGGTGTTGCTATCGGCGGCTCCGTTGTCCAGGTGGCCGGCGGTCAGTCGAACACCGGGGTCCAGGCTGGATCCATCAGCTAAGTCGGCAATGCCCGCACACTCCACGGGCTGCTCCCGAGGGGTGTGCGGGTACTCATTTCAATCGAGAATTCTCATGGACACAAGAACCCTCGCGCAATGAACTACGGCAAGAGGTCTCGACACGGTGTCGATGCCCAGAGAGCGCCACACAATTGATCTTGGCGTCAGAACTCTGGAAACTACTTTGCAATTGAGTGCTCTCGCAAAAACGCGCTTTCGTTCGCTACAATCCCAGTCGTAGGACTGTGATGCTGCACATGATGCCTCAGGATCATCGCCCGCCCCGCCGATAGACTAGCGATGACCGGGTTCAAGCAACTGCCGCTTGGCAAAATCCGCAAACGGACCCGGAACGCTCATGAGCTCTGCGTAGCTTCCAGTTTGCACGACTTTGCCGCGCAAGAGCATGACAATACGATCTGCATTGCGCACGGTGCTGAGGCGATGCGCAATCACAATCCGCGTGATGCTCAATCGTTCCAGCGAGGTGCCGATGATGCTTTGGGTTTGGTTGTCGAGCGCACTGGTTGCCTCATCAAACAGAAGAATCCGTGGTGAGCGCGCAAGAGCCCGGGCGATCAATAGTCGCTGCCGCTGACCGCCCGACAGCGTAGTCACGCCTTCCGCAACCAGCGTATGCATTCCCATCGGCATCTGCGCGATGTCGGCATCCAGCGCCGCCAGGCGGGCGGCCTCCCACGCCTTCTCCAGCGGCAAATCAACGCCGCCGCAAATGTTTTCGTAAAGGCTTCCGGTTGCGAGCTTGGTATCTTGCAGCACCACCCCAAGCTGCCGGCGCACGGCGCTGATGTCGAGCGTGTTGAGCGCCTTGCCGTCGTAAAACACCGTGCCGGCTTCCGCCCGCTCAAAACCGAGCAGCAAACGAAAGAGCGACGATTTCCCGCTACCTGAGGGACCGACGACCGCGACGTAGTCACCCGTCGCAATGTTTAGGCTGATGTCATCCAGGACCTTCGGCCCGCCTTGCATATAGCGGAAGACGATGCCGGAAAGTTCGATCTCTCCGGATAGCTCTCCGGGCGATCGCCGTTCCTCTGAGATCTCGGCAGGGGTGGAAATCACGGGCTTCAGTCGGCTGAGGTGAGGAATCGCCACCAGTGATTCGCTGACGCTCGAGGCCCAACTGCCGATCGCGGCCGTGGCCTGTCCGAACGCTGCCAGAAAGCCGAGAAAAGCGCCGAGATCGAGCAGGACGTGGCTGTTTGTGTAGGAGGCAAGCGCAAAGATGCTCAATGTCGCCAGCATCGGAAAGGCGGTATCAAAGGTGCTCAGCGCGTTGGCCGCTTGCTGCGAGGCGATGAAATAGCGCCTCTGTACGGCAAATTGTTGCGACCATCGCGCTAACGCGCGCGCCGTTGCGCCTGCCACGCGCAGCTTGCCGACTCCCGCAATCAATTGCAGCACAAAGCCGCTGGCCTTGCCTTGCAGGTTGAATTGCTTGGTTTCGTAGTAGAGTCGCACGGCGCTCGTGGCAAGAATTGCAGCCGCTCTGATCATCGTGAGCAGCAGTGCAATGCTGCCCAGTCGGAGGTCATAGTAGAGCATCAGCCCAATGCTGAAGAGAGAAAAGAACGAGGCCGTAAAGCCGCCCAGCACACGTCCGGTGAAGATCCGGCGAGTGGCGTCGATGCCCATGGCGCGATCGACCAAATCGCCGCTTGTATATTCGCGAAACAGAGAGGTGGGTAGGCGGAGCAGTCGGTCGATCAGCGCGGCCTGCAGCTTATAGTCGAGCAGACCTTCCAGCCTCAACGTGACCCGTCCTTGCATCATCTGCAGACTGGCGATTGCCACAGCGGTGACCGTCAGCGCAAGCGCACAAACAACGAGCTGATCGATCTCGGTGCGCGGGATAACCGAATTGACCAGGACATTGGTGATCAGTGGCGGCATCAGCGACAGTAGCCCGATTACCATAACAGCCAACGCGATGCGCGTGATGCTGCCGGAAACGCCTCGCATCGCAAAGGTAAGCAGATCGCGATATTGGAGCGGGCGGGACGGCAACGCTGGATAGAAAGTGATGGCCTCCGGTTTGAGCTCGCCGGCAACGGAGCGATCGACCGAGCGGCGTCTTCCAACCTTTGGGTCCAACATCGTGTAGGTGTTCCCCCGACTGCGGACCAGAGCCACTGGACTGCGTTCGTCTCCGTGCCAACCGAGGAGTGGTCCAGCATCGGTCTTCCACCAGACATCGCGCAGGAGCACACGGCGGATCCGCAATTGGGCTGTGCGAGCGATCTCCAGAATTTCGCTGAAGCCCTGTCTTGTGGGTTGAGCGCGCTGCGAAAGCGTAACCGGTATTCCCAGTTCTTCTCCGACAACGCGGTAACTGCAAAGCAGCGGGTCTGCCGGGTCCCATTCGGATTGCGCACGATCGGCTTTTCTGACCACGACATCAGAGAGCCGCTCAAACGAGTCGAGCGTTTGCGACACAGTGAGTTCGCGGCGGCGGACCAGGCGTTCCCGCTCTCGAATGACGCCCTCTGCCAGGCTGCGCTCGAGATGGGCAATAACTGCCACCTGGAATCGATCAATCGCGGACCAGAGAACCAGGGCATCTGGCGGGTTCGGGTCGAGACGCAATTTGCAGCCGTGCTCGCCGGCTTCCACCCACATCCCACCGGTCAAAGGGAAGGGTGGCTGCCCGGGAGTGAAGCTCGAGCCGAGGTTCATGACCTTTGCTGTCCCGGTTTCGAGGTGCGCCCACAAGAGGTCCCGCATCGGACCGCGACGGCGCTCGCCCGGGTGCAGTTCAATCGCCTCACCGCTCACCAGCTCGGAAATGGCTTCGTTTGCCGCCGAGCGGACCATGAACGTCGCCAACTGGGTAATCCAGCCAGACACAGGACCAAAGGACGCTGCACTGCGCGGCACCTCCAAAAGCGCAGTGCCAGGGGGGCCGACGGCGATGATTTGCAGTCGGCTGCCCGAGGTTTCGCAGGCATTGTGCAGGTCCAGAATACATTCGTCGTTTTCGACACGAAATAAATGCTGGCGCGTGCCTGTCGGCTGAACTGCAAACAAATCGACGTGACCGGCTGCCACTTGAAGAACGTGTTCGTGGTCGCTGAGAAGCATCGGGCGACGCGCGTCGAGCGCAGTCCGGTGCAACAGACCGATCGGCACCTCGCGTTGATGCCCAACGAAATTCTCGCTGACAAATCGATCCGTCATTCGCGCGCCACCAGATTGGCATAGGAGGCCTGAAGCGCAAGAAGCTCTTCATGCGTGCCGCGCTCAACGATGCGACCGCGTTCGAGCACGATGATTTCGTCGCAATCGCGTATCGTGCTCAGGCGGTGGGCGATGATGATGCAGCTGCAGCCTCGGCGCCGCAAGTTGTCGTCGATGGATTTTTCTGTGATCGGATCAAGTGCAGCCGTCGCTTCGTCCAAGACAAGGATCGAAGGATTGCAAACCAGAGCTCGGGCGATTTCGATGCGCTGACGCTGACCGCCGCTGAAGTTCGTGCCGCCTTCATTGACGTGGCAGTCATAGTTGCCTGGTCTGCTCGCAAGGTCTTGGTGAATCAGTGCGTCCTTGGCCGCCGTCAGGAGGTGGCGCTCATCGGTTGTTGAATCCCAGAGCGTCAAATTGTCACGCGCGGTTCCCTCGAACAGAAAGACGTCCTGGTCGACATAGGCGACGGAGTTCGCAAAAACGTCCGCAGGGACATCCGTCAGCCTACATCCATCAAAACGAATCTCGCCGGACCAGGGTTTGTACAATCCGCAGATCAGTTTGCCGAGGGTTGATTTTCCGCTGCCCGACACGCCAACGAGTGCCACGCGTGAACCGGCAGGGATCACCAGCGAAAGATCCGCCAGAAGCGGCGGTTCGAGCACCGAATAGCCGAAGCTGATGTTGTGAAGTTCGAGTCGGCCGGTAAGCTTCGGCGGCAAGGCACCCGCCTGTGTTGGCGGTTGCGGCGCTAGCGGGTATCGGTAGACATCCTCGAGCCGTTCGAGCGCTCCCTTGATGGTTTGCAGGCCGCCGAAATAGTTCACGAGGTTGACGAAAGGCTCGGAGAAACTCAATGCTAGGGATTGGAAGGCCACGAGGCTCCCCAGTGTCAGGGAGCCCTGAATGACCCGCAAGCCTCCGACACCAAGAATCGCTGCGACCATGAGGCCCGAGAGCAGGGTCGGGACCATGTCCAATATGATGGCGGAGGCGCCGATCCTCTGTTCGGCGTTGAGGGTTTTGGCTTGAAGACCGGCCCACCGGCCGAAGGCGTCGTCTTCCAATCCACTTGCTTTGATGGTTTCGATAGTCCGCACCATGCTCACGGTCGCCCCGAGCAGCTTTCCCTGATCGAGCGCCAGCCGATAGCTCAGTTCCTGGCGGCGTGAAGCGACGAGCCGCAGGAGAAGAACATTTATCAAAGAGATTGCGACGCAAAGCGCGGTCAGGCCAACGTCGTAGACGGCCATGGCGGCGGCGAACAAGACCACCGACATCAGGCTGAGTGCATTGGCGGCAATGCCGCTTGAAAGCAGCCGGGCGATCTGTTCGTTGGCTGCAATACGGCTTGCAATGTCGCCGGCGTGGCGTTGGGTGAAGAATTCCAGCGGCAGCGTCATGAGGCGCCACAGAAAGCGGCTGGTCATCACGACGGCGAGCTTGGTCTGCAGCCGCAATAGCAGCGATTGGCGTGTGATGGTCAGAATGGCCCGCAAGGCAGCCGTCAGCGCCATGCCGATCAGGAGCGGCGCAAGCCAGCTGCGCGTGTGCTGGATCAAAATTTCATCAACAAAGATTTTTGAGAATCCTGCGGCAACAATATTGGGCAGGACCGCGGCCACGCTGACAACGACCAGCAGGACCACCGCCTCCTTTGATTGGCGCAGTTCCCGCATGAGCAGGCTTATGCCCTTTGGTTTGCTGCCAACCTTCTCGAATTTTTCGCCCCGTTCAAACGCCAGGACAACGCCGGTGAAGGCGAGGTCAAGCTCGACCAGATCGATCCGCCGACGCCCGCTCGCGGGGTCATTTATGTAGGCGTGCTTCCTATCAATTCCTTCCAGGACCACGAAATGGTTGAAGTTCCAGTGAATGATGCAAGGCGTTGGAATCTCGGCAAGTGCCGGAGGTTCGACGCTGTAGCCCTTCGCCGTCAGCCCGTATCGGCGCGCCGCTCTGATGATGTTGCTGGCCTTGCTGCCGTCGCGCGATACGCCGCACGCGACACGAAGCTCCTCCAACGGAATCCACGCACCGTAATAACCGAGAATGATGCCAAGCGCTGCCGCACCGCATTCGACGGCTTCCATCTGCAGTAGGATGGGTGTCCGCCGGGTACGTCGGCGCGGCAACCAGCTCGCCATGCGGCTGACGTAAGATTTGGGCCGGCCGCGCTCGCTGGTTGGCTGGTTTGGAGAGGGCTTATCCATCAATTCCCGTGAGGTGCTTTAGCAGGGGTATCACCAGATCGAGGGGGCGCCGCCGGCGCGTTGTGATCTCGGCCCGCGCCAACGTTCCGCTCGTGAGATGAATGTTCGGCCCCTCGCCAACGGCCCATCGATATCCGGTTGCAGTGGAGGCGTCTTCATCGAGCGTAACCATCGCGGCGTAAGGTGCACCGTCGCGCGAGAAACGTGAAACCAGGCTTTCGTTATGCAGCAGCGCGGCCATGCCTTGAGGCGTCATCGGGAAATCAGAGATGCTGACCACGTTGCCCAGCATCATGCCAAATTCCTCGCGCTTCACCGTGCTCGGCTCGAGTTGCACCTGCATGCCAGGCTTGACCTGTTTGCCCCGTTCGGCGGGAACATAGACGACGGCTTGGAGCTTGGCGCCTTCGCTTTCGATCGCAATCACCGGTGTGCCGATGGCTAGCACCGAACCGGGCGAAATCTTCACTTCCAAAACCCGTCCGTCCATCGGGCTGATCACTTGGGTGTTCTGGCTCAGCTGTTCCGCGGCGGCATTCATTTGCCGCCGGGCCTCGTTGAGGGAAAACTCCGACTGCTGAATTTCGCGCCCGCGCTCCGTTTCCAGATCCGTCTTCTGCGACCGCAACTTTAAAATCTCGTTTTGAGCGTCAGTACGGCGCTGTTGCGCATCGGTCAGCTCCTGGCGTCGCTCTTCCAGATTGCGCCGCGTCGTGTATCCCTTGGCCAGCAAATCCTCCAGGTTTTTGACGTCGACCGTGAGATACTCGATACGCTGGCTCGTTGCCTTGATCACCTGTTGCAGGGCGATTTCAAGTTTTGCAAAGTTTTGGCTCTTGGCGGCGAGCTCGCTTTCAGCTTTCGACACCCGATCGGCGTGCTCCCGCTGGCGTTCATGAAAGACCTCGGTGGCCGCGTTGTGCTTTTGCTGGATCTCGGTTTGAACGATCTGGGCGATGGGTTGGTCCTTGTTGACGTGATCGCCCACCGTGACTGCGACCGACTGCAGCCGTCCGGCAGCGGCGGATACGGCGTCGACGACCTTACCGCCACTGCCGATCAGGATTCCTTCGCCCGAGACGCGAGTGGGCACGCGCCCGAAAATGCCCCACAGCACGGCCGCCACAAGTGCAACGCACAGCACAAAGGCAAGAATCCAGTCAGCGGGCTTGGTGATAACAACGAGATGATCGAGCTGCTCGGGAGACGCAGCCCGGTCAAGGGCCGCGGCGCGAAACGCCCGTTGCGGCCCGTCGGTCATGCTCCTATGCTCCGGCTTTGGGAGCGGTTCAGACGCCGACATGTCTGCACGCAAAGCAAGTGTGAACTGAAGTCGACGATGCCCGATCTTTGCACAGAAACAACCATCTAACAATAAGGGGGCAGGGGAAGGACCAAGCGGGATGCACGGGCTGATCGGCACCACGAGAGTTTCGTTCCCGGCGCGAGCGCACCGAAAGATGCTGGCGGCAAGCTTGGGGCTTGGGCTGTTCCTACCCAGTGTGTGCTGTGCGGGCGTCCTGTCCGAGAGCGATTTCAGGCAGGCGGAGAGCCTTAGGCCGCTCTTTGCCAACCTCATGAATGACCTTGTCGCGACCGTAAAGCGCCCCGATGTTTCCAGCGGGGACGCTGACTGTGTCAACTCGACTATCCGGGAACTTCTTCAGATCTCCGACGAACTGGCAAGCTACGAGTATCTGATCACGATGGAGAAAGATCTGACCGACTTTGGCGACAAAAATCCAATGCGGGATATCGTCAAGTTTGCCGTCGACACGAGCAGCACGATCCTGATCAGCGAAAGAAGACGGTTAGTTCAGATATCCGAGCGGTGTACCAAATATCCGTTGGGCCAAGGCAAGATTGAGCAGGCCGTAACCATCATCGACACGACGACAGGCATATTGGCTTCCATTCGAGCTCGCCTTTGACACGGGCGAAGAAAGCGCCCGCACATTAAGCGATCTCCATGTCCGGAGATGACAGCGAAGGACCATTTGCAGCGCCCAGATCAGCCAGTGAGTAGCCGAGCACCATCGAGAACACCTTGGTGCCGCCTTTTTGTAAACCGGCGGCTCCAGGCCTCCGGCGATGTAGGCCCTGACCGTCTTTCGATCGACAGCAAGTTGCTGGGCGAGGGCGCTCACCGACAGACCATGGCGATGCAAATCCAGGATCGTGACAAGTTCCCCAATTTTATCACTGCGCCCTCCCTCCGGCCTGCGGCAGCAGCGTCAACGTCTCGGCGCCGGCCGACCATCCTGGGCATGCCGTGGACGGTCGGTCGTCACGAAAAGTGGAATTTCAAGCGCCATAAGTGGGGAGAATTACTCTGCCACTCACACAATGATCAGGCTGGTCTGCCTGCTTGATCGGCGGCCCCACGCTCCCGCGCGATAATTATTGCAAAGATGTCCCGTCGGGTGTGGCCCGCTTGCCACCGCTGGGAGCGGGAGTATATTTTCTCGATGGCTGTCAGCTCGCCCGATCTGAAAGCGTTTTTGCTTGCCACACCCTTCTTCGGTGGACTCGCAGACGCGAGTTGCGATCTCTTGGTCTCAATGCTGGTCGAGCGCCACTTCGACGTCGGTGCCACTGTGGTGGCGGAAGGAGAACCGGGCCGCTCAATGTTCGTTGTTCACTCCGGCGAACTCGTGGTGAGCAAGCTCGGGGGCTCGGGGCGCATAATTCGCATGGCGAGTCTTGGACCGGGTGACTTTTTTGGCGAAATGACGCTTATCGAGATGCAGAACCGATCAGCGACCATCGTCGCGCAGAGCCCAACCCTGCTGTACGAGCTCTCGGCTCGACAACTCTACGCGTACTACAAGGCTGACATCTACGCGTATGTGATGGTGATGCAGAATATCAACCGCGAGCTTTGTCGGCGGCTTCGCCGCGCCGACAATCGAATTGCGGAGCTGCAGATGCATCACGCGAGTCAATGACGAAGTGACGTTCATGTCCGGTTTCGGCGCGCAGGGGACATCGCGTGCGAAAAGGCAGCCGGAATGTGCGATTGATCGTTGAAAATCCGGGGCTCGACGATGAAGCGGCGGGCCTCGCCATAACGCTGGCGGACAAAGGCGATGTGCTTCTCGTTGAGGTCGATGCCCGTATAGTTGACCTGCGGCAGGTAGGGCAGGATCGCGGCCCTGCCGCAGCCGACGCCGAGCACGTTCATGTCGGGTTCCGGCTCGAACAGCTCCCGCTCGGCGCTTTGTCGGCGCCGAGCGCGAGCATCGGCGCGTGGTGAAACACCGGGAGCGTGACCAGTTTGTCGAGATAGTCGCTTCTCTGCGCCATGGGCTGCGATTTACCATTGGCATCGCCGGGACAATCCAAGCCATTAACAAACCACCGCTTTTCGGCCGGCCGCAGGCATGTGCGGGCTGCAGGTCCCTGGCGCCTTGACAACTCGTGGTCCGACGAAATATTTTATACTTAAAATAATTTGCATCCCGGGTTTGAAAGAGTTTGCAGCTCTCCACACGGCGCGGCGCGCGAAAGCGAGGGATCATGCGCATAGTCTGTATCGGCGGCGGACCGGCCGGGCTCTATCTGGGCCTCCTGATGAAGCGCCGTAACCCGGAGCACGTCGTCACCGTCGTCGAGCGCAACAAGCCCTACGACACGTTCGGCTGGGGCGTGGTGTTCTCCGACGCCATGATGCAGGCGATGCGGATCGCCGATCCCGAAAGCGCGGCCGAGATCGAGGACGCCTTCAATCACT
Source organism: Bradyrhizobium sp. UFLA05-153 (assembly GCF_054185185.1). NCBI lineage: Bacteria > Pseudomonadati > Pseudomonadota > Alphaproteobacteria > Hyphomicrobiales > Nitrobacteraceae > Bradyrhizobium > Bradyrhizobium sp. UFLA05-153. The sequence goes on along the minus strand of NZ_JBBIAM010000170.1, from coordinate 6,456 downwards.
GGGACGACATCGAGCTCGTCTTCAAGGGGACGCGTCAGCGCACGACCGGCCATGGCTTCATCGGCATCGGACGCAAGCACCTGCTCAACATCCTGCAGCGGCGTTGCGAGGCGCTGGGCGTCGAGCTCGTCTTCGAGCGCGACGTCGAGTCCGATCTCGAATTCCCCGACGCCGACCTGATCGTCGCTTCCGACGGCGTCAATTCCAGGATCCGTGCCCGCTACGCCGAACAGTTCCGGCCTGACATGGTGATCCGGCCGAACCGTTATATTTGGCTGGGTACCAAGAAGGCGTTCGACGCCTTCACGTTCGACTTCCGCAGGACCGAACACGGCTGGTTCCAGGCGCATATCTACAAGTTCGATAGTGAAACCTCGACCTTCATCGTCGAGACCACGGAAGAAGCCTACAACGGCCATGGGCTTGGCGACCTCGACCAGCAGGGTTCGATCGAATTCTGCGAAAAGCTCTTCGCCGAGACGCTGGACGGTGCGAAGCTCTTGACCAACGCCCGCCATCTGCGCGGCTCGGCCTGGCTCAATTTCAGCCGTCTGATCTGCGGCAAATGGAGCGTGTTCAACGGCCGGTCGCATGTCGTGCTGATGGGCGATGCCGCGCACACCGCGCATTTCGCGATCGGCTCGGGCACCAAGCTCGCGCTCGACGACGCTATCGAGCTCGCCAACCAGTTCGATCGCCACGGCCACAGCCGCGACGAGATCGAAACCGTGCTGGAAGCCTACGAGGAGGTGCGCCGCGTTGACGTCGCCCGCATCCAGAACGCGGCGCGCAACGCCATGGAATGGTTCGAGGTGGTCGGCCGGCGCTATGCCGATACGCTCGAGCCGCCGCAATTCTTCTATTCGATGCTGACGCGCTCGCAGCGCATCAGCCACGAGAACCTTCGCCTGCGCGATCGCGCCTGGCTGGAAGGCTTTGAGCGCTGGTTTGCCGCGCGGTCAGGCATCGCCGTCAAGGACGGCGAGCGCGTGCCGCCGCCGATGCTGACGCCGCACCGTGTGCGGGGGCTTAGCCTTGCGAACCGCATCATGGTCTCGCCGATGGCGATGTATTCGGCAAAGGATGGGCTCATCAACGACTTCCACATTGCCCATCTCGGCGCGCGCGCCATGGGCGGTGCAGGGCTGATCTTTGCCGAGATGACCTGCGTCTCGCCCGATGCGCGGATCACCCCGGGTTGCCTTGGCCTCTGGAACGATGCGCAAGCGGCGCAGTGGCGCCGCCTCGTCGATCTGATCCATGGCCTCGGACACGCCAAAGTCGGCATTCAGCTTGGCCATTCCGGACGGAAAGGATCGACCAGGCTCGCATGGGAGGGCATCGACGAGCCGCTGGCGTCAGGTAATTGGCCGCTGATATCCGCGTCCTCGCTGCCCTACCTACCCCACAGTCAGGTGCCGCGGGAGATGGATCGCGGCGACATGGATCGCGTGCGCGACGATTTCGTTGCGGCAACGCGTCGCGCGGCCGCGGCCGGCGTCGAGTGGCTGGAGCTCCATTGCGCGCACGGCTATCTGCTGTCGAGCTTCCTGTCGCCGCTGACCAACCGGCGGACCGACGAATACGGCGGCAGTCACGACAATCGTGCGCGCTTTCCGCTGGAGGTGTTCAGTGCGATGCGCGCCGTGTGGCCTTCCGATCGTCCCACATCGGTGCGGCTGTCCTGCCATGACTGGACCGAAGGCGGCAACACGCCGGCCGATGCGGCGATCTTCTCCGTGCTGTTCAAGGAAGCGGGCGCGGACGTCATTGATTGTTCATCGGGCCAAGTCTGGAAGGATGACAGGCCGATCTATGGACGCCTTTACCAGACGCCGTTCGCCGATTTGATCCGCAACGAGGTTGGCATTGAGACCATCGCGGTCGGAGCAATCTCCGAGGCCGATCACGCCAACTCGATCCTCGCCGCGGGACGCGCCGATCTCTGCGCCATTGCGCGGCCACACCTGGCAGATCCCGCCTGGACGCTGCACGAAGCCGCGCGCATCGGCATCACCGAGGTCACCTGGCCCAAGCAATATCTGTCCGCCAAGGGCCAATATGAAACCAATCTCGCCCGTGCCGCAGCGGTGGCCGCGCAGGAGATCTCAAAATGAGCCCCGTTGCCAAGGTGATCAGGCGTGAATGGCTGGACTGGCCGTTTTTCGAGCCGCGCCATCATGCGATCAGCGACGGCCTTGACAGTTTCGTGCGGTCGGGGACCCTTGGCCAAATCGACCACGACGACGTCGATGGCGCTTGCCGGAGGCTCGTGCGCGCGATGGGCGAGGCGGGGTTGCTCGATTGCGCCGTTGCCGCGCCTGATGGCGACGCGACAACGATCGACTCCCGCTCGATCTGCCTGTCGCGCGAGTCGCTCGCCTATGCCGATGGGCTTGCCGATTTCGCTTTCGCCATGCAGGGGCTCGGCTCCGGCGCGATCGCGCTCGGCGGCTCGGCGGAGCTGCGCCAGGCCGTGCTGCCAATGGTTCGATCGGGCGAATGGCTGTCGGCCTTCGCACTGTCGGAGAAGGAGGCGGGGTCGGACGTTGCGGCCATGTCCTGCGCAGCGCGCGCCGACGGAGACGACTACGTCATCGACGGCGAGAAGACCTGGATATCGAACGGCGGCATCGCCGACGTCTACACGCTGTTCGCGCGAACCGGGGAGGCGCCGGGTGCTCGCGGCATTTCGGCCTTCGTCGTCTTCCCCAGTGATCCCGGCTTTGGCATTGCGGAGCGCATCGACGTCATCGCGCCGCATCCGTTGGCGACGTTGCGCTTTACGAACTGCCGGATCCCCGCAAGCCGTCGGCTTGGTGCGCCCGGCGGCGGCTTCAAGCTCGCCATGCAGACGCTCGACATCTTCCGCGCCTCGGTCGCCGCCGCGGCCCTGGGTTTTGCGCGGCGCGCGCTCGATGAGGCGTTGTCGCATGCGCAGAGCCGGCACATGTTCGGTGCGACGCTCGGCGATCTCCAGTTGACCCAGGCCGCGCTCGGCGACATGGCGACCGACACCGACGCCGCAGCGCTTCTGACCTACCGCGCGGCCTGGCGCCGCGACGTTCAGAGGCTTCCAACCACCCGTGAAGCTGCGATGGCAAAGCTGACCGCGACCGAGACCGCGCAGTGCGTCATCGACCGCGCCGTGCAGATGTTTGGCGGACGCGGCGTGCGCAAGGGCGAAATCGTCGAGAGCCTCTACCGCGAAATCCGCGCGCTGCGGATTTACGAGGGCGCGACCGAGGTCCAGAAACTGATCGTTGCGCGCGATCTTCTGAAACCGCGCTGACGCTGCCGGCGAAGAGAGCTCAGGCGCTTGCGCGCGCGACGTCGTCGCCGAGGCGCTGTCGCTCCTCAGTGAGATGGCCCGACACCGCGTCTTTTCGCATTGGCTTTGCGAAATAGTAGCCCTGGATATAGTCGCAGCCGAGGCGACGGAGACTCTCGAGCTGCGCGCGCGTCTCGACGCCTTCGACGACGCACGCGATCTCCATGTCCGCGCACAGGCCCGTCAGCGATTTGATGATCTTGTGGCTCACGGGGTTGTCGTTGACGTCGGCGACGAAGCTGCGATCAATCTTGAGCTTGTCGAGCGGCAGGCGATGCACGTGGCTGAGCGAGGAATAGCCGGTGCCGAAATCGTCCAGCGAGATGCCGCAGCCCATCGCCTTGAGCGTGGCGATCGACTGCTGCGCCCGGACGAAATCGAAGGTGACCGCGGTCTCCGTGATCTCGAAATCGATCCGCCGCGGCGGCACGCCGCTCTTCTCGATCACCGCGATCAGCGGCAGGATGCCGTCGGACGAGCAGATGTCGTGGGCCGAGAGGTTGAACGACAGGCTGATGTCGTCGGGCCAGGTCTTGGCTGCCGCGAGCGCGCGAACCAGCAGCGCCTGCGTCAGGCTGCGGATCAGGCCGATGCGCTCGGCGGCGGGGATGAAGTCGGCCGGCGAGACGAGGCCAAGTCGCGGTGAGTGCCAGCGCGCCAGCGCCTCGAAGCCGGCGGTGCGCTCGCTCATGGCATCGACGATCGGCTGGAAGACGAGCTCCATCTCCGCATCGAAGTCGGCGGTGCGCAACAGGTTCTCGATGACGCCGCGGCTGCGGATCTCCGCTTCCAGCTCACTCGAGAAGATCACGGTTCGGCCGCGCGCGTGGCGTTTGGCGTGGTAGAGCGCATAGTCGGCGCATTCGTAGAGGGCTTCCGCATCCGTCGCCGAGCGCGGATACAGTGCAAACCCGATCGAGCAGGAGAGTCCGGTATGCGCCGTGTCGAGTTGATAGGGCAGCTTCACGCGGTCGCCGATGCGTGCGCCGATCTCCGCGAGATCCTCGTCGCTGGGATCGCCACTCACCACGAGACCGAATTCGTCGCCGCCGAGCCGTGCGAACTCGACGTGATGTGCGCCAAAACCTTCGCAGACCTCGCGGATGCGACGGCCCGCTTCGATCAGCACGCGGTCGCCTACGGTATGGCCGTAGTTGTCGTTGATCGGCTTGAAGCCGTCGAGGTCGATGATGCCGACCGCGAGTCGGATCTGCCGGCGCTCGGCATCGCCGAAGGCGTTGGCGAGCTCGGCGAAGAAGCGGCGGCGGTTCGGCAGCTCGGTCAGCGAATCGAGATTGGCGAGGCGGAAATTCTCGTCTGAGAGAGCCTGCGTCGCCGCCTGTTGCGCGAGCAGCGATTTGCGGGATGCGACGAGGTCGGCGAAGTCGCGGTAATAGATGAACAGCACCGTTATCAACGCGCCCGACACCAGGAGGTCGTTGACCGCTATCGCCATCAGCGTCGGTTCGCCCGTCGCGAAGTAGAAGATGACGTAGGGAATATCGACGAGCAGTGTGACGATCAGGGCGGCAGAGCGCAGGTGCATCAGTGAGAAGATGCAGCCGATCACGGTCACCGCCATGTAGAATGCGACATGGCTCTTGGCGAAGGGATCGCCGTATGGGTAGAGCGCGAAGGACCACGCGGTGAATCCCACGGCGATCGGAACCGTGAGCCAGTTGGTAGCGCGCAGGTTGCGCAGAATATCCGCATCGCTGCGCACGACATGGCGCTGGCGCAGCCACCAGAACGTCCGCACCGCCGCGAGCACGGTCAGCACCGAGGGCACCACTATGGTCAGCCAGGCCGGGGCGAGCGCCACATAGGTATAGGCCACCGCGAGCGTGTTGGTGATCAGGATGAAGTAGAGCAGTGGAATTTGCTTCGAGAAGGCGTCGAACTGGGCGCGCGTCAGGTCGGGGTTGTCGGCCGGTACGCGAAACAGCCGCACCGCCGCCGCAAGGTGAGATTTCAAATCAGCAACAGGCATTGACAAACGAGCCCCAGATTCCGCGAAAGTGTCCCGTCAAAGTCCCTTAAAACGTGCGCGATCTTGCATAGGACGGGTAAAGGGCGGGTTAGACGGGTTCCGTGCAGGAACCGTCGGAGGTCACGCGTAACTCCGCATTTCTACCGGCATGGCGCGCGGTTGAGATGGCGTTAAGGATAGTAGCTGCGGCAGGCGGCCGTTTCCGCCGCAAAATTCCGCAGCATTGGTGCCGTTACGCTCTGCTAACTATGTGCGTCGAGGGACGAGATGCGCGTGGGGTTTCGACGCGCAGGCCGCGCGCCTTCACTGCAGGCTGCGCTTCCAGTAGCCTGTCCCGAGCTTGCCGGTGATGACGGCGGTGGCGTCGCGGACCTCATAGGAGCCGGCGTCGGCGTAACCCGAGAGGCCTTTCAAGGCGTGCAGCGACCAATGGCCGTTCATGGCGGCAATCGTGCCTTCATGCGCCGGCGCGGCGCGCCTCCCTTCGGCGTGGAACGTGTAGGTGCCATCGCCCATGATGCGCCAGGTCCAGCGCGACATGCCGCGGTCGTTCGGCACCATGATCTCCCAGGTGCCGACCAGCGCAGGGTCGATGACTGATGCAACGGGCGCCGGCGCTGCCGCGGCCGATGGTGCGGCATTTGCCTGTTTCGTGGCCCCTTGCTCGGTCGCAGACGGCGCGCCCGCGAGATAGATCGCCCGTCGCGAGAGCGAGCCGTAGACGAAGGGCTGCTGCTCGTTGCGTGTGGCCTCCATGACGTCGTCGCGTACGTTGCGGAACATGAAGGTGATCTCGACGCCCGGCGTCTCGATGTTGTGCAACAGCGCCGTGGTGAACGGGCTATTACCGCCGTCGCCGTCGAGCGCGGTCGTGCCGTCGCGCGCGGCATAGGCGACCAGCACGTTGCCGCCCGGCTCGATGCGGCCGAGGCCGCTCGTTGCCGCCGCGCGTAGCGCCAGCGAGCGCTGCATCTTCGCCGCGAAAGGATTGTTGCGGCAGGCGTCGAGGACGACGAGGCCGAGGCTCGTTGTGCTCGATACCTGCAACATCACGCTGCGCAGGCTGATTGCCTCGTTCGCCGCGTCGGTGTCCTTCTTCAGTTCCGCATCGACCGGGATCTGTCTCTTATACACA